>CAJGDF010000043.1 GCA_904502105.1 uncultured Clostridia bacterium | reverse complement strand
TCGTTGAGACCGCAAAGGCTGAAGGCTGCCAGATCATCGCATGCAGCGCACTTCTTACCACCACCATGGGCACCATGAAGGAAGTTGTTGACCTTGCAACTGCTGAAGGCATCCGCGATCAGGTTAAGATCATGGTAGGTGGCGCACCCCTTACCGACGCTTTCTGCAAACAGATCGGCGCTGACGCTTATACTCCCGATGCTGCTACCGCTGCTGACGTTGCTGTAAGCTTTGTTAAATAAGTTAATATAACTTAAATTAAAGGAACTCCGAAATTTTCGGGGTTCTTTTTATATATCAGAAATATTATAACATTCAATATCCATAATATTATCTATCAGAAGCTTTGTTCCGTCTCTCATTGTTATCAGACGTTCAAATCAATTATAAAATTCAAAAAAATAATTGAAATCCGGATTGACAAACAATGATCTGCAATGTATAATAAAATCAGTTGACATCTGCTTGGACTTTGAAATTTAAGGAGCGATGATTCTATGACATATAACAGTTGCGAAAATAAAAGATATTATTTCCCACCGTTGCTTTCTAACGGAGATATATCTTTTGCCCCTGATAAAGAAGGAATGCTTGGGTATACAAAAGCAGATTCCTATAAATCCGGTTTTTCTGCTTTTGACGGTATTGTTGTACGTTCTGCCCGAAGGACCGCACTGTGTAATTCTTTGCAAGCTCGTTTGTTTCCGTTTGGTTCATTTACTTTTGATGCCGGAAGTAATGTGGAAACTTGGTCTCAGACTCTTTGTCCCGAAAAAGGTTTTTTTGAAAGTGATTGTTCTTATGAAAACGGTAACGATATTCATTCTCAAGGATTTATTCATCCTGATATGAATATCTATGCTCTTCAAAAGACGTTTAAAAACATAAACGGGTCAAAAAAGTTTTCGTATGATATTAAGCTTTGCGGATATGATGCTAATATAAATAAGTATATAAATGTTTTGTATGTGAATAGACTCGAAGATGTGTGCTGTATAGGTTTTAAAATGTACGGTATGGATGTTTTTTCGGGTGAAATACATTTTAAGGTTGATAAAGATTTTACTTTTGAATCAACCGATCATGGCGCAAAGATCATTTTTGAGGCTTCGGAAGGCGAAAAAGTAACATTTTACTATTATCTTGAAGATGATCTCGGTGATGTTGATTTTTCTGAGGTACTTAAAGTATATAAACAAAAAATTGATGAAATGGGCTTTGACTGTCTGTTGGAAGATTGCGAAGATCATTTTAGTGAATATTTTGGTTCAGGATATGTACAAACCGCTGATGAAAGATTAAACAGTATTTACAAAACATCTCTTTATTCTGTTAAATGTAATACGACAAAATATTCTATCTCGGTCGGTTTTAATAACGGGGCTTGGGACGGCAGATTTTTTGCTTTTGACGAATATACTTCATTTATCGGACTTCTTGGCTCAAATCGTCTGGATTTTGCTAAAAGAGTTCCCATTTATCGTTTGAATAGCTTGAATACTGCAATTAAAAGAGCAAGTGATTGCCATAGAAACAACGAAACGGAAGATATGGCACGCTTTCATTGGGAAACAGGTGAAAATGACAGAATGGAGCTTTCACCTGACGGTAATTGGCTTGATCATGTTTTCCATATACCTCTTGTCGGTATTGGGGCTTTTAATTATTATGAATATTCGGAAGATATAGAGTTTTTAAAAGATTGTTATAAATTGATTCGAGCTTGTTCTAAATTTATAACTAAACATATGCTTTATAGAGATGGAGAAAAATTTTATATCGGGAAATGTACCGATCTTGAACGTCTCGGCTCTTCTGTTCAGAATCCGTTTATGACAGTTTGCGGTTCGATTAAATTATTGGAATGTTGCAGTAAGTCTGCGGAAATATTGGGGATAGATAAAGAATATGCTGAGGAATGTAAATTTATATCCGAGAAACTTCGAGAAAATCTTCCTCAAACAGATGAGATGTATGTTCCTTATCTGAACTGTAAACAGAAAAGTATTGCTGTCTTTTCCTGTAAATTTCCGTTTGATGTCTTACCTCATGACGATAATCAAATGTGGAACGCTTGGGCCGATTTTGAAATAAACGGGGGTCCCTACGGTAATATGTATCCCGGAGGAAGCGGTATTTCTCCTTGGTATGCATGTTGGAAAGCATCGGGATACGCAAGAGCTAAAATGACAGAAAAAGCTTATTATGCATTAAAACAGTCTTACAGATCTGTCGGCGTATTCGATGAAATGTTTGAGATAAATGAGGAAACGTTCGACTCTCTTCCATGGTTTGCAACTGCGGCAGGTATCTTTATTTCTACAGTAAACGATATGATTTTACAGTGCAACGATAACATGATTGATATTTTACCTGCGTTTCCGAATAACATGGATGTGTCGTTTAAATTAGCAGCAAAAGGCGGCATTACTGTTGAAGCCGTTGTGAAAAACGATAAGCTCTTAAACGTTGTCGTAATGAAAAACGGTAAAGATGTAACAGATCGATATGTGATAAATTTTCATAATAACCGATATTCCTTGTAAAAAAGAGAAGGCATTATTGAAATGCCTTCTTTTTTTATAATATATTGAATTATTCCGCCTCAATATCTATAATATTATCCATCAGAAGCTTCGTTCCGTCCTTCATTGTTATCAGACGTTCAAAACAGTCGATCTTCTTCACTTTCCCTTTTATTTCGATAAACGCACCGCCGTCTTTTCGTTCATCGGGTTTGAAATAAGTGAAGGCAACATCGGGCTCATTTTTAAGTTTTTCTGTCAATGCCTGAAATTTTATATTAAGAATGTTCAATGCTTCTTCGTTTAATTCAATTTTTTTATCTGTCAACCGTGCCGTTTCGGAAATCACGTCTTCATATCCTGTAAGCGCCGCAAACGGAGAAAACTGCGCTGCACGGTCACTCATTGGCATTTGCTGTCGGGTAGGGGACACATGATGCGGTAAATTTATTATGTCATCATATTTATTTGTCATGCTTTATGTCCACCGATCTGTTCATTTCTTTCTTTGGCGGTTGCACCTTGCTCCAAATTCATTCCTTTCAATATGGCGTTTTTCCCGAATTTATTTTTTATGCTTAACATTGCTTTCTGCATCTTTTTTTCTCGTTCGGCATCTTCTGTCTCTTTTTGATGCTTTTGCTCAATTTCTGCCTGATCTGTAAATAAATCTAATTGCTCGCATTCCTGATATTGCGATGCGGTCGTTTCGTCTACAACATTTGCCGCAGTTATGTTTATGCGTCTGACAAGCAGTTTGGAGTTGATTATTCTGTCAAAAAGCTCCGAAACAGCGGTTAAAATTTTTTTTGTAGACGACGTGTATTCTCCGAGGTTTGCCGATCCGTGGGCTTGTTTGGGGATTTTTCTTCCGTAACCGTCTACAATTACATCTCCGGTGTATTCCATGCTTTTATTTTCATCTGTTAAATTTTCAACATCATATCCGATCGTTACAACTATCTGATTGGTTACCAGTCTTTTTTCAACAAGATCAAGAACGAGAAAATCCGTCATTTCTCTTAAAACAAGCTTTGCTTTGTCAGCATTGTATGGCTGCTGTAAAACCTGTCCTGAACCCAAACTGTTCGTACTCGGTTTATATGCTTTGATGTCTTTTACGGTGCAGGGCTCCCAGCCCCATGCATGGTCTATGAGAAGTTCTGCATTTTTGCCGAAAAGATCGTATAGTATATTTTCGTTTTTAACGGAACATCTTGCAATATCGCCCATTGTGTAAAGTCCGTTTTTTTCAAGCTTTCGTGTATAGCCTGGACCGACTCTCCAGAAATCAGTCAACGGTCTGTGATCCCATAACGATCTTCTGAATTCCATTTCATTAAGTTCGGCTATTCTTACTCCGTTTTTATCTGCGGGTATATGCTTTGCAACGATATCCATTGCAACTTTACTTAAAAATAAGTTTGTGCCTATGCCTGCAGTTGCAGTGATACCTGTTGTGTTAAGAACATCAAGAATAATTTTCATTGTAAGTTCTCTTGCAGATACAGCATATGTTTTAAGGTAATCTGTAACATCCATAAAAACTTCATCTATTGAATAAACAACTATATCTTCCGGAGCAACGTATTTCATGTAAACACCGTATATTCTGCTGCTGTATTCCATATAGTATGCCATTCTCGGCGGTGCGATGATGAAGTCTATAGCAAGGTTCCGGTCATTTTGAAGATCTGAATATAAATAAGAGGCGCCTTCGAGTTTTCGTTGGTTCGTTTTTATTCGTCTTTCCGCATTTACTTCTTTTATCTTTTGTTTAACTTCAAAAAGTCTGCATCTGCCGGGGATACCGAAGCTTTTCATTGATGGTGTAACTGCCAGGCATATGGTTTTGTCTGTTCTGCTTTCATCTGCAACAACAAGATTTGTATTTAACGGGTCAAGCCCTCTTTCCCTGCATTCAACAGATGCATAAAAGCTTTTTAAATCTATTGCTATATATGTTCTTTCTTTCATCATATCACCTCCGAAATATTTATGTTTTGTTATATTATTATATCATAAACCTAATTTCTTTTCAAGTGGATTTTTCGTATGCGATTTTTATTTATCGAACAAATTATTTTTACTCTGCTTAAAATATTATATCTCAAAACTGTTTTATTATTGACAAAATCAACAGTGTATGGTAAAATGTTATTATTAGAAGTGTAGCATTATATTATTTATAATTACGTGCCGTATTTATGGCAGAACGGAGATAATAATGTCTGTATTTGAAGTAAAAAATGACGGTTTTTATTTTGATAATAAGAAAATGCCGCTCCTTTCAGGTGCCATGCATTATTTCAGAACCCTTCCTGAATATTGGGAGGATAGATTGAGAAAACTTAAAGCATGCGGTCTTAACACTGTTGAAACTTACGTTGCATGGAATGTCCACGAAAAAAATGAAGGCGAATTCGACTTTTCGGGTATTGCTGATGTTGAACGTTTTATTGAAATCGCAGGAAGCCTCGGTCTTTTTGTAATTCTTCGTCCGAGTCCGTATATCTGTACCGAATGGGATTTTGGCGGCCTGCCTGCATGGCTGCTTGCCGATAAGAATATGAGATTACGCTGCGCTTGTCCGTTGTATCTGGAGAAAGTAAAAAATTATTATAATGTACTTATTCCGCGTCTTGCAAAACATCAGTGCACAAACGGCGGACCTGTTATCATGTTTCAGATTGAAAATGAATACGGCAGTTACGGAAACGATAAAAAATATCTCAGATTTTTAAAGGATCTTATGATCGAACTTGGTGTAAATGTTCCGTTATTTACCTCTGACGGAGGCACTTTTGCACACCTCAACGGCGGTTCATTGCCTGAGGTTTTTAAAGTTGCCAATTTCGGCGGTTGGCCTGATGGTGATTTTAACTGTCTTTCCGAATTTCAGCCCGATATGCCTCTTATGTGCGGTGAATTCTGGAACGGATGGTTTGACCATTTTGGAGAAGAACATCATGTCCGTGATCTTAAAGATTACGAGAAATGTCTTGACCGTCTGTTTGAATTGGGCGGACATATCAATCTTTATATGTTCCACGGAGGAACATCGTTCGGCTGGATGGCGGGTGCAAACCATGGCGGAAAATATGAGCCGGATGTTTCGAGTTACGACTATGATGCGCTTCTTGATGAAGCAGGTAATATTACCGAAAAATACCGCATCACTCAACGTTTAATTAAAAAATATTTTGGTGATTTTGAATCTCCCGAGTTCCCGAAAACTCACGCAAAGGCATATTCTGATATTGTTTTTGATGAACAGGCTCGTTTGTTCGACTGTATGGATATTGTTTCAACAAAACATCATAGTGCCTCTGCTATGACAATGGAAAAATACGGTCAGAATTACGGCTTTATTTGCTATAAGACCACCGTACCGTACTATAAAGAAACTACTCTTCTCATCGAAGCTCCTCACGACAGAGCTCATATCTTTATTAACGGTGAACGCCAGTCTATTATCTACAGAAATGATGAAAATAAGTCTGTGAAGGTATCTTTCCCCGAAAAAGAAAATGTTCTTGAAATATTTGTTGATACAATGGGCAGAGTAAATTACGGTCCTCATATTTACGACAGAAAAGGACTCGACTGCCCCGTTCTTCTCGCAGGTTTTCAGGAGCTTTTCGACTGGGATGTTAATTGTATTGAGCTTGAAGACATATCTGTTATACCGTTCAAAAAATGCTCGGAAAATGTAAACGGACCCACATTCCTCCGTTCTTCTTTTAACATTGATCAGTCTCCCGTTGATACATATCTTCGTCTTGATAATTTTGCCCGCGGCCAGATTTGGATAAACGGATTTAATCTTTCCCGTTATTGGGTAACTGTGGGTCCGCAAAAAACATTCTATATCCCGGCAGGTCTTTTAAAAGAAGGTAAAAATGAGCTTGTAATTTTTGAAACAGATTCATCAACAGCTCTTACCGCAACATTTACAGATGCTCCCGAGCTTTAATAAACAGAATGGAGAGATATTATGAAAAAAGCAATCACTTTTATTTTTGTTCTTGTCTTTTCGTTGATCTTATTTGCAGGATGTTCTCAGCCAAAAGCTGTTATTTCTGATGACCTTTCTGAAGTTGCTGATAAAGCATGCTCCGCTGCAGACTTTTCATCCGTATCTTTTACATATATGCAGGATGATTATTCCGAAGAAGTTTTAATGTATATGTACGGTGTTGAGGACGAAGCTCTTATTGCAAATATTGAGGATTTTGTCTTATCTCAGCGTTCCGGTATGTTTGCCGCAACTTTTGCAGTTATCCGATTTAAAGAAGGAACAGATTCTTCTGTAATTGATTCTGTTCAGACTCTCCTTACTGATGTTTATGTTCAAGCGCTCATAACTGCGCTCATGCCTTACGATCCGGAGCAGACTTCTTTTGCTCAGAATTATGAATTCAAAAAGTTCGGAAACAGTCTTGTCCTCGTTATTTGTGAAGACAATGCAGCCGTTTTCGATGCTATTTCTCAATAATATTAAGAAACAGGAATTGAAATGTACAGATTTGAAAAAACAGATGTAAAAAATATAGATGCCTTTGCCGTTGAAAACGGTATATTTCAACAAACTTCTTATTGGGCATCATTCCGTTCATTTATGAAACCGGATGCATTTATAGGATTTGATGAAAACGGAAACACAGTCTTAACTTGTCTGATGCTCCGCCTTCCCGTGTATCTTACTCCGTATTCTGTAGGCTACATTACAAGAGGATTTGTTTGCGATTATACAAACAGGGAGCTTGTTTCAGAATTTACCGATTATTTAAAGGCATATTGCTCAAAAAAACATGTAGCATACGTTATTTTTGATCCTTTTTGTGATTACCGAATTGATTTTGAGGAACTTTCGGATAATAATATCTCTTCGTTTTTCGAGTCTCTCGGTTTTGAGAAAAATACGGTCGGTGTTCTTCAACCCAGAACAAATTATCGGCTTCTTCTCGATCCCAAAAACGATATCACTGCCGAACGTAAAAAGATGTATTCCGATTTTACCGTTCATTTAAAAAACGATATAAAGTTTTCTCATGACAGAGGTGTTACACTTGAGGTTTGTAAAGGCGAGGATCTCGATAGGGGAGTCCGTATCTTTTATGACCTTTTAGTTGAAACGACCGAAAAGAAAGGATTTGGCAGAAGAAATCTTGACTATTACAGATCATTCGCCGATTCCCTCAAGGATTTTGTTTCAATATACCTCTATAAATATGATTACGAAAAAGATAAAGCATATACCGATGAGATCTTAAAACAAGCTCGTTTACGTCTTAAAACTCTTACCGACGAGCATGAAGATCCGAATACAACAGAGCAAAAGCGTCTTCGTCTTGAACCTAAGATACGCGAAGCAAACAAACAGATCGATGCTACTGTCAGACGTATAGAGATATCCAAAAAATATGAGAACTGTCCGTATCTGAGTGCTTCATTTTTCATAAAAATGGGCAATAAGGCATACAATTTTTATGGGGCAAACTCTGCGGCTCTTCGTGAACTTAAGCTTACAGCAAACTATGCCGATATGCTTGATGATTCTCTTGACGGAAAAGTTTCTTCGTTTAATATGGGAGGAACTCTTCGTCTTGACACAGAAAACATCAAAGACGATAAAATGTATGAGCTTTATCAGTATAAAAAACAGTACGGCGGCGAATTCGTTGAGATGCCCGGTGAATTTTTCCTTGTGTTAAACAGAAAGATGTTCAAGCTTCTCAATGGAAAACTTAATTATTTCCGTAGAATTATTTACAGGAGATAAATCAATGCAAAAAAACAAGCTTAAAGAATACGGTATATATGCCGCAAAAGGCTTTTGTATCGGTTCTGCAATGACTGTTCCCGGTGTGAGCGGCGGTACGGTTGCCATTATATTGGATATTTACGATAAACTGATCTTTTCGATCGCATCGGTTTTTAAAGACCTTAAAAGGAATTTTTTGTTTCTTTGCGTATTAGGTTTTTCGATGCTTCTCGGAATGGTTTCTTTGTCTAAACTGATTCTTTTTCTGTCTGAGCTTGCACCTGTTCCTGTCAGATTTTTCTTTATCGGTGCAATAATCGGCAGCGTTCCGATGCTGTATAAAAAAACAGAATTGAAAAAATTCAGTTCTGTATCTATTATATTTGCTCTTTTAGGTGTTGTTTGTGTTTTTGCACTTGATCTGATCCCTGCAGGGATTCTTGATCTTTCAGACAGTTTTTCTGCTTCACAGATACCTGCATTTTGTATAGGCGGTGTTGCTCTTGCGGTTTCGCTTATCCTTCCGGGAATAAGCTTTTCTCATATGCTTCTTGTCTTCGGACTTTATGAACGTTTCTATGAGGCTTTAACATCTTTTGATATTACATTTCTTATTTGTCTCGGTTTACCGATAGGCATCGGTATTTTGGCTTTTATAAAACTATTGGAGTTTGTTCTAAAAAAATATCCCGCACAGTCTTATTCTGCAATCCTCGGCTTCGTTGTTGCATCAATCAAGGATATATACGTTGGTTTGCCGTCGGGTTTCGGTATGATCATCGGAACAGTCTTTGCATTTATTGCAGGCTTTGCAGTTGTTTTAGCTGTTACGGGTGCAAAAATAATTGATCAGGATTAATAAATGAGTATACTTACAGTTTCGGGTCTTACGAAATCGTTTGTAACAAGAACTATCTTTTCAGATGTTTCTTTCCGTGTTGAAAGCAACGATAAGGTAGGTATTGTTGGTGTTAACGGTTCCGGTAAAACGACTCTTTTTCGTGTTATAACAGGTTCGGAAGATTACGACACAGGTTCTATAATTAAAGAAAAACAGCTTTCCGTTTCATATATGGAACAGCATTCCGATTACACCTCTCAGAATTCGGCTCTTGAAGAGGTTCTGTCTCTGTTTTCTCATTTTGAAAAAATGGAAAAGGATCTCGAAGAAATAAATAAAAAACTTGAACTTTATCCGGATAAAGCATGGCTTGAAACTCAACAAAAATTGAACGAACGCTATATTGCCGAAGGAGGAATGACCTATAAGAGCCGCTGTCGTGCAACGCTGATAGGTCTCGGTTTTCTTGAAAGTGAGCTTTCTCTTCCTCTTGAAAAACTTTCCGGTGGGCAGAGAACGCGCGTTCTTCTTGCTAAAATATTGCTTTCGGGCGCAGATCTTCTTTTGTTGGACGAGCCTACGAACCATCTTGATATTAAAGCTATCAAGTGGCTTGAAGATTTTTTAATATCATATAAGGGTGCAGTTCTCGTTATTTCCCACGACCGTTATTTCCTTGATAAAATATGTAATAAAACCTTTGAGATCGAAAATGAGACTCTCAAGGAGTATAAAGGTAATTATACAAAGTTTAAAGAACTCAAAGCTTTGGATAGGCTTACCGCGGAACGTGACTATGAACGTAAGCAAAAGGAAATAGAACGTATAGAGGGTATAATTGAACAGCAAAAACGTTTTAATCAAGAACGCAATTACGTTACAATCAAATCCAAACAAAAACAGATCGAGCATATAAAAGCGACTGTCGTTGATCCGCCCAAAGATCCGGATGAAGTTGAATTTACATT
>CAJGDF010000042.1 GCA_904502105.1 uncultured Clostridia bacterium | reverse complement strand
GATAAATTCGTACCTCATATCTGTGGATCATCGTATGCTGATGATGCTATCGGATATATGTTTGCAAACGGTTTAACTATGATTGAAGGTAGTGACGGAAACTATACATTTGGTTTTGATAACCCAAGCGGTATGGCTGCTGTTGAATTTATGGCTGATCTTTTTAGTGAGGGTCTTTATGAACAGAAAGGTCATGCGGAATTTGTAAAGAACCAAATGTCCGCTTTGATGTCTCACGAATCTTATTTTTCAACTCACTATAATGAAAAAGCTTCATCAAACGATTATCTTCCCGCTCAGGACTATGCTTACGGTATGATAAGATTCCCGCACGGTCCCAACGGTGATGAAAACAGCGTTTCAAGCTACGTTCATCATGGCAGACGTCTTAACTGGGTATTGAATACAAGCGGTCATGCTGTCGAAGATATCGGTATTGTTATGGAATTTGTTTTTGCAACGCTTGATGGTTCCCGCGGCTGGTCCGGTTTGCTTGAGGATCAGATACTTTACAGCAAGGAAGACCATGATCAGTATGCATATATGCTTGAAAATATTAATTTTAACTATGGCAGTATGTTCCTCGAAAAAGGTTTTGATACATGGAAGTCCAACATTAACTCTGCGGTTACAGGCAAAAAATCTGTTTCTGAAGTATTTTCTTCTACAAGAACCGCTATTCAGGATGCCATCTCTAAAAATGTAACATGGACGTATGATGAAATTGTAAACGATTAAAAATAAAGAACAGTCCTCTTTCGAGGGCTGTTCTTTGTGTTATACTGTGAAAAATATCTCGTTTTCTGCGTTTATACGTCTTACCGAAAAGGCTTTTTCGATTATATTTTTTTCAAGACATTCTTTTTTTGTTCCGCTGAAAATACATGTACCTTTTTCAATTATAACAATATCGTCGGCGTACTTTACCGCCAATGCAAGATCGTGCATTATAACTATCGGTGATTTGCCGTTTTGCTTTAGTTTGTTTATCAGTAAAATAAATTCTTCCTGTGCACCTATATCCATATAAGTTGTCGGTTCGTCAAGAAGGAGTGTAGGGGTTTGCTGTGCAATTATCATAGCAAGATAGGCTTTTTGACATTCACCACCCGAAAGTGTCGGCAAAAGTCTTTTAGAGAAATCTGTCAGACCTGTTATTTTTAATGCCTCTTCTACCTTTTTATCGTCTTCTGCTGAAAGTCTTCCGTCAAGCCCCGTATACGGATTTCGACCGAACTGAACAAGCTCCTTTACCGTTATAGCAGGTTTATTTAAGCTTTGCGGCAAAAACGATAAGTTCTTCGCATATTCTTTAGGCTCGATTTTATCGATATTTTTGCCGTTGAGAAATATTTCCCCCGAGTATTTTAACTGCCTTGATATACATGAAAAAAGTGTTGATTTACCACTGCCGTTTTTTCCGAGTACGGCGGTAAATCTGTTTTTGTTGAATGTAATACTGACATTGTCAAGCACTGTCTTCTTGCCGTATTTAACGGTAAGACCGTTGATTTTAATCATTCGTCTTTCTCCTTGCTATGAGTAAAAATAAGAAGAACGGTGCTCCGATTACCGCCATTAAAACACCAACGGGTATTTCTGTCGGTGCAAGTAAAATTCTGCCTAAAAGATCTGCCGTTATCACTGTTACGGCACCAACAAGGCTTGATGTTATCAACAATTTTTTAGGATCATTTCCGCAAATTCGTCTGCTTATATGGGGCACAACAAGTCCCACAAACCCCAAAAGTCCTGCAAAGCTTACAACTGCCGCCGCAGATGCAGATGCACAGATAAGCCCGATAAATCTTACTTTTTTTGTTTTAACACCGAGTGAAGATGCCACGCAGTCTCCAAGGCAAAGAAGATACGTTTGTTTTGAAAAAATAAGTGAAACAGTAAGGCAAATTGCAATAATAACCGCGGGGATAATTAGTTCTTCGGGTTCAACACCTCGTATCCCACCGATAGAAAATGAATTGTATGATGTTAAAACATCGCTGTCAAGAAGTGACAGAAATGATATACCTGCATTGAGAAGCGTGGTAATGGCAATTCCGGCAAGGATAACAGTTCCTTTTGCGGAATTTACTTTTTTTACGATCGCGATGATTATAAGCGTTGTTAAAAAAGCACCGATAAAAGCCGCTATCGGCAGGAATTTTATCAATGAAGGGAAAAAAGAAAGCATAAGGATGCAAAAGAAACCCGCACCGGCATTAACACCTATGATGTTTGGACCTGCAAGATCGTTACCTGTTACGCATTGAAGCAAAACACCCGAAACGGAAAGTCCGATACCTGCAATTATTCCTGCAAGAACTCTCGGTATCCTCAAATGGTAAATTATTATAGATTGGCTGTATGCATCTTCTTTTAATAAAAGCCCTTTAATGAATAATTCCGGCTCGATTTTTACGCTACCGAAAGCTATGCCTAATGCGCATGCCGCAAGTAATACAAAAATAAGGATGATGTATCTTTTCATGTTTTATTCACTCAAAATTTCAGCAAGATATTCATATGCTTCCGCCCAACGTGCGTTAGGCTTGAACTGAAAAAGTTCTTTCGGTAAAAAATAAACTTTTCCGTTTTTGACGGCAGAAAGTGTCTGCCATTCTTCTTTTTTTAGTATGCTGTTCATGTTGCTTTTTGCGGCTTGCTCGTCTCCCATTGTTGAGATGAAAATATAATGAGGGTCCTGAATCAATATTTCTTCAAAACTCAGCCCATCAAGAAGAACAGGTGCAATGTCGGCAATGTTTTCCGCACCCAATTCCTTCAGCATTCCGCAAACAAAATGTTGTTCGGTGTTTTTTGCCTTCGTAGATTTTTCTGATGAACCTGCCCTTATGAAGAGTATTTTTGGCGTGTCATTCGCGTTAAAGTCAGACTTGATCTCTTCAGTTTTTGTTTTAACATCAGTACCGAATTTTTCGTAAAGGTCTTTTCTGCCTGTTATTTCCGTAAAAATATCAAGCACATTTATATAATCTTCAAGGCTTTCAACTCTCAATGATAATGCCGGTATTCCGATCTTTTTGCAGAGCTCCGCCGTATCCTTTTGAGCATCAACATCTTCGGAACAAATTACAAGATCAGGTTTTGCGGAGATAAGAGTTTCAGTGTCTATTGATTTGCCTGCACCGCCGTCAACGAGTATTGCGGTTTCGCTCGCAAATCCGCGTTCAACGCTTTCTGCTACTGTTATATCAACTTCTCCGCCTGCAGTTACCCAGATATCCGCAAAAGAAGAAAATAGTACGGCTACTTTTTCGGGGTCTTTCGGTAATATTATAGTGTTGCCGTTTCGGTCTGTAAATTCAAAGCTGCCCAGTGTTTGCTCGTTATCGCATGAACATAAAATAAAAAATGAAAATATAACTAATAATATAATCTTTTTCACGTTGATCTCCCATTGTTTTATCATAAAATTATATCATAGCAAATAGTTTATGTCAAGAAATATATTTTAATTTCGGTATTGATTTTTTTATCGAAATAATGTATAATATAACAAATAAACTATTGAGAGGGAAATTTTATGATATATAACGATTTTCAAGATAAGAAACTTTCTGCGCTCGGTATGGGTACAATGCGTCTTCCTGTCGTTAACGGAAACGATGCTGAAATAGACGAAGCCGCAACAGCCGAAATGGTGGAATATGCAATGCAGAACGGTGTAAACTATTATGACACTGCATGGGGCTATCATAGAGGTAATTCTGAGCTTGTTATGGGCAGAGTTCTTAAAAAATATCCGAGAGAAAGCTTTTATCTTGCAAGTAAGTTCCCCGGATACGACCTTTCAAATATGAATAAGGTTGAGGAGATATTTGAAAAGCAGCTCGAAAAATGTCAGGTAGAATATTTCGATTTCTATCTTGTTCATAACGTATGCGAGCTTAACATAAATCAGTATCTCGATCCTCAGTACCGTATTTATGAATATCTTACAGAACAGAAAAGAAACGGAAGGATCAAGCATCTCGGATTTTCCGCACACGGTGATTGTGATGTTATCAACCGTTTTCTTGAAGTTTACGGCAAGGATATGGAGTTCGGTCAGCTTCAGTTGAACTGGATAGACTGGGATTTTCAGGATTCAAAGAAAAAGGTTGAGATCCTTGAAAAACATAATATCCCCGTTTGGGTAATGGAGCCTCTCCGCGGCGGCAGTCTTGCCAATATTGCTGAAAATTATGAAAAACAGCTCAACGAGCTTCGTCCTGATGAATCTGTGCCTGCATGGGCATTCAGATTTTTGCAGACCATACCTTCTGTTAAAGTAACTCTTTCTGGTATGTCTAATTTTGATCAGCTCAAGAAAAATATTGATACATATAAAGAAAACAAGCCGCTTTCCGATGAGGAGTTCAAAACACTTCTTTCTATTGCAAAAGATATGACATCGAAAAAGAGCGTTCCTTGCACTGCTTGCCGCTACTGTGTTGAACATTGTCCTCAGCAGCTTGATATCCCCAAACTTCTTGCTCTTTATAACGAACATAGTTATACCGGCGGCGGATTTATCGCTCCTATGGTTCTCTCAACGCTCGATGACGACAAGAAGCCTTCATCTTGCCTCGGATGTGGCAGCTGCGAAGCGGTTTGTCCTCAGCAGATAAAGATTTCCGAAGCTCTTGCAGATTTTGCTTCAAAATTTTAAATTATAAAAAGCAGACATATTTATGTCTGCTTTTGCTTTTTATGGGTTTGGGAAAATTATGCCGTATCTTCCAAGTATACATTCTCTGATGATCGTTGCAACATCTTCAACGGATTTCTCGCAATTGTCTTTTATCCATTCAGATGTTATAGCACTTACTCCGTTAAGATAGAACATTATTACATATTTTCTGTCTTCAATAGGGTAGTGGAATCTGCTTAATATCGGGTCAAAAATGTTTTGAAATAATTTTTGGAATACTTTTTCCGTGTCAAATGTTTTTGAATGAGTCAATACCGTGGAAAATACACGTCTGTTATTCTTGAAATATGTTAAATACGGATAAAGATAATCTTCTTTAATAAAATTCAGATCGGTTAATTCGCAATTATTAATGTTAACAGTAATAGATTTTAAGTTGTCTGAAAAATACGACAAAAAGCCGTCAAATAAATATCTCGTTGTTTCTTCAAGCAAATCATTTAAATTTTCATAGTGAAGATAAAATGTTGATCGGTTCACCCCTGCCTGCTTGCAGATGTCGCTTATTGTAATGTACTCAAAAGATTTCACTTCAAGCAGATTGATCAGTGCTTCGTCCATCTTGACGGCCGTGTTGAAATATTTGCTTTCTGATTTATTCAAAAGGATCACCCTTTATTTTCTTACTGTTCGCTGATCTCTCTTGCGAGTTCAACAATTTCATATGCGTATTTTGCTTTCCCTTTTTCAAGCATCTTTTTGTAAATAGGGTAGTTTACGCTGCAGCATGTAAACCCGATAATTCCTATTATTATTCCGATAGCAGTCCAGAAAATACCTCCACCGATTACCTGCATCGCCAAGCTCATTCCGAGCCCCGCTATAAGGGAAGAAATAATTCCGAATGTGTAAGTAAATACTGTTGCAGGCATTTTTGCCTTCTGGTCTAATTTTTTAAGAGCAATTATTTTAGAATTGTCCTTGGGGGCATAGTCCTTTGCGATAGATTCTGCGTAAATTTTGTCTGTGTTCATTTCTTTGATCTCCTTGTTTCTTTTTACAAGTAGATTATACCCGATTTGGGGCTTGAATTGAACAACAATTTTTGATTTTCTTGTTGATTTCTGATTTTATCATTTAAGGTTTTGGTATCGATACTCAAAGGTTACGCGAAAATCATATCAATGTTTTTTTTGATTGCTCACCGATAAATTGGAATTTATGTGTCTATTCTTACCATTTCAGTAATTGTCTTATTTCTATAAATCAAATCTTCCCGTGAAGTAAAACCGTTTTTCTCCCAGAAAGCATTTCCATCGGTATTTTTTAAAAACACAACCAAAGCAGTCTTATTTATACCTAATGCTTTTAATGCTCCCATAGCTTCATTTACAAGTTTGGTAGCTATTCCTTGATGTCTGTAATCAGGATTAACCGCTGTATGGTATATATATCCTCTTCTTCCGTCGTTGCCAGCAATAATTACTCCAATTATCGTTTGTTCTATCTCAGCGACAAAACAAGTTTCGGGGTTTCTGTTTAGAAATCTCTCTATTCCTTCTTTTGAATCGTCTAAATTATTCAACCCCATTCCTGCACAGGACAACCATAGTTGATAAACCTGTTCATAATCGGATATGTTCATTACTCTGATTTTCATTTTAAATGCTCCATTCGTTAAATTCAAATTTATCTAACTGCAATTATTATATCATAAAGTAATTGAAAAGTAAATGGGGAATTCTGTAAACAACAAAAAAGCCCTGCATATGCAGAGCTTTTTGTATATGAAAGTAAAATTGTCGGATAATAAAATTATCGTTTGGAGAACTGCGGTGCGCGGCGAGCTGCCTTGAGACCGGGTTTCTTTCTTTCTTTCATTCTGGGGTCTCTGGTGAGGAGGCCTGCTTTTTTGAGAGCAGACTTAAGAGTTTCGTCAGAAACAACGAGAGCTCTTGCGAGACCGTGACGGATAGCGCCTGCCTGACCGGAAACGCCGCCGCCTACAACGGTGGTTTCAATGTCGTATTTGCCCATGAGACCGGTGGTTTCGAGGGGCTGACGAACGATGAGCTTGAGGGTTTCGAGACCAAAGTAGTCGTCGATATCTCTACCGTTAATGGTTATTTTGCCGGTTCCCTGATAAACGCGAACGCGAGCAACGGAATGTTTTTTTCTGCCTGTGCCGTAAAAATACGGTCTTTTAGATTCGTACATCAGTTCGATCCTCCTTAGTCAATGTTGAATACTTCGGGCTGCTGAGCTGCATGCTTGTGTTCAGCACCTTTGTATACGCGAAGACGGCGCATTGCGGAACGGCCGATTACGGTGTTGGGGATCATACCCTTAACAGCGAGTTCGAAAACGAATTCAGGATTCTTTTCCATCATGGTCTTATATTTAACTTCTTTAAGACCACCAACCCAACCGGTGTGATGACGGTAGAATTTCTGTTCGAGTTTTTTACCTGTGAAGATAGTTTTTTCAGCGTTGATAACGATTACGAAATCGCCACAGTCAACGTGAGGGGTAAAGGTTGCTTTGTGCTTACCTCTTAAGAGGGTAGCAACTTCTGCAGCAACGCGACCGCAGGGCTTGTTAGCTGCGTCAACAACGTACCATTTACGTTCAATGTTAGCAGCGTTTGCCATAAAAGTGGACATAATAATTTCCTCCATTTGAGATTCAATACCCGAAGATTATAACACATGCTTTCATTTTTGTCAATACCTAATTTGAAAATTTTATTGCTACGATTTCACAATCTCTTATTTTCTCTTATTTTCTCCGTTTTTCTCGTTTTTACTAAATCGCAAATTGAAAAATTCACAATTAGAGCTTTGTTATGTTTGAAAAAAATGTGATATTGAGATTGTTTTCAATCATAAAAACAAGAGAAAAACAGAGATATTCAAAGATATATTTATCTGTACTGTGTAAAAATCAAATATTTTTAGTTTTAATGCGAATTTAAGCTGAAATACGAGCAAAAAAATAATGCCTGTAAATTGAGATTACAGGCATTAAAATTTGTTTTTTTATTCATCAGCGGGGGTGGGAATTTGTTTTGCAAGAGCGATAGCCGCTTTCTTCAGCATTACGATTTCCTCTTCAAGATCTGCGATCTGTTTCTTCAACGCTGAAATTTCCTCGTTCTGCTTTTCAATATGTCTGAACATTGAATCTTCGGGGGATTCGTTTCTTGCATTTTCTTCCATAATGGAGATAAGCTCGATTTTTTCTTCTTCGGAAATTATTACTTCGTTGCTGTCCGGAATTTTAATGTCGATTTTAGGCTCACGTTCATTTTGAGTAACAAGCACCCAATTTTTTATTGTTAAATACGGTATGTTAAGTTCTTTACTTACTTTATATATGCTTTCGCCTTTTTCAATTCTTCCTACAACGATATTCTTGATCTTTTCTCCGTAGCGCTTTTTTCTTTTGGATTTTTTTCTGTTTTTCGCTTCTTCAAAAAGAGATTCGATCAACTGTTCCTTTTTCTCTGCCCAACTTTTTATTGTCAGGGCTGACAGACCTGTTTTTTTCGAAATTGAATTTCGGGATTCGCCTTTTTCTACCCTGTCAACGATAGATAGTTTATATTCCGTTGTATACTTTTTCTGAGCCATTTCTTTTTACTATGGCTTTCGATCTGTCGAAAGCGTCCTTTCTTATGGATTTTTCATTGCTTTTCTACTTCGTTTCCGTATCTGTTACAGAGAGTTCCTTTAAGGTTGTTGCAAGGCCTGCGAGAGACTGGATTTGCGAGGGGATAATTATCTTTGTTGCTTTACCGTCAGCTGCAGCTTTAAACGCTTCAAGAGATTTTATTGCAATGACGGATTCGGACGGATTTGCTTCGTTTATGAGCTTGATACCTTCGGCTATAGCCTTCTGTACCTGAAGAATAGCTTCTGCTTCACCTTCGGCTTCTCTGATCTTAACTTCTTTTTCAGCTTCTGCAGCGAGGATAGCAGCCTGTTTTTCAGCTTCAGCAGTAAGAATAACGCTTTCTTTCTGACCTTCTGCTACAAGGATCGCACTCTTTTTATCGCCCTCTGCTCTGAGTATAGCTTCACGTCTTTCACGTTCTGCTTTCATCTGTTTTTCCATCGCATCCCTGATCTCTTTGGGCGGAATGATATTTTTCAGCTCAACTCGGTTTACTTTTATTCCCCAGGGGTCTGTTGCGATATCGAGAATGGATCTCATTTTTGTGTTTATAAGATCTCTTGATGTAAGGGTTGCGTCAAGCTCAAGATCACCGATTATATTACGTAATGTTGTTGCTGTAAGATTTTCGATCGCAGACATCGGGTTGTCAACTCCGTATGCGTAAAGCTTCGGGTCTGTTATCTGAAAATAAACGACTGTATCTATCTGCATCGTTACGTTATCTTTTGTTATAACGGGCTGCGGTGCAAAGTCAACTACCTGCTCTTTGAGAGATACGGTTTTTGCAACTCTTTCAATGAAGGGTATCTTTATGTGTAAACCGGTCTGCCATGTTTTAACGTATGCTCCAAGGCGTTCAACAACTGCAGCCTGAGCTTGTGAAATGATTTTAATGTTACATACTATAATAATGAAGAAAAGTACTACTATCGCGCCTATTGCTGCGATTCCGGGATTAGTGATAGGCATAATGTTAACCTTTACCGTTGATACGGTCCTTTCTTTAAATATTTTGCTGATAAATTTTATGTTTTACTGTTGCGTTTGCGAAACAATTGCTTTAACACCCTCGATCTTGACAACGGTTACTTTGTCTCCGCAGGGAATGTTATTTCCGTCATCACTTCTTGCCGACCATTCGAGTCCGTTTATTTTAATTGCACCGGTTGCCTCGGTATTGTTTATTTCTTCGCAGACAACAGCGGTCTGACCGATGATCTGTTCAAAGTTTGTTGGTGTATTCTTAGGTAATATGAACTTTTTTACAAGCGGTCTTGTCACAATGATTGCCGCTGCCGATACTGCCGCAAATATTGCAGCCTGAGCCCATGCAGGCGCACCCAATGCTGATGCAATTATAGAACATAATGAGCCGAGTGCAAACCATATAGATACAATATGAACTGTTAATGCCTCAATTATGACAAAAACAAAAAGCAGTATAAGCCAAAAAAATGTCATATCAAAAAGATTGGCTATTACATTCATCTGAACACCTCCGTAAAACGTTATGATTTCATACTTTTTCTCAATTATGCCGATATTTCGCATATCTTGATTTTATATAACTATATTATCATATTGTTCGCAAAAATGCAATAGAAAATTATGAAATTTTTCGTTACAAAACAAAAAAATTTTAGAATTTGTCAATTTGATGACTGTTTGAATAAAATATATTAATACAATTAATGTTTTTGAAAGGAAATTTAATATAAAAAATGAAAAAATATAAGTGCATAGTTGTAAAATCGCAAACATATGCAAGAAAAGCTGAGAGCATTCTCAGTCAAAAGGG
>CAJGDF010000041.1 GCA_904502105.1 uncultured Clostridia bacterium | reverse complement strand
CAACGCTTAGATCGCTGTATTTTGTGTCAAACAGCGCAACGCCGTCGTGGTGCTTCGATGTTAAAACAACGTAATTAGCACCCGCTTTTTTGAACAGCTCTGCCCATTTCTTCGGGTCATATTTGCTTGCGGTGAATTGTTCGCACTGCTGCATATATCTTTCGTATGATACGTCTCCGTTATGGAATGACCAAGATTCCGACCAGTTGCCGTCGCAATATATACCGTAATGAATAAATATACCGAGTTTGGCCTCTTTAAACCAATCCTGCATCATAATTTTGTTCGCTCCTTAAATGCTTTTTCTTTATTATAGCTTATCTTTTAACATTTTGCAAGGGCTTTTTTTATTTTTGGCGTTTTATATAAAAAACGGATTTTTTAATATTTCTTAAATGTAAATAAGCACCTATACCGTTTAAGATATAGGTGCTTAAAATTATTAGTCAATAACCTTATTATCGATATGTTCTCTGATGAGGGCAACGAAGTCGGCAATGGACATAGTGCCTTTGTCGCCTTCTTTTCTTGCTCTTACAGCAACGGTGCCGTCTTCCTGTTCTTTATCGCCTGCAACGAGCATGAACGGAACTTTTTCCATCTGAGCTTCGCGGATCTTGTAGCCGATCTTTTCGCTTCTGTCGTCAACTTCTACGCGCAGACCGTATTTTTCGAGTTCTTTTGCAACTTCGAATACATAGGGCTGATGTCTGTCAGCGATGGGGAGAAGCTTGACCTGAACGGGAGCGAGCCATGTCGGGAACGCGCCTGCGTATTTTTCGATAAGGAGAGCGAGAGTTCTTTCGTAGCAGCCGATAGAAGTTCTGTGAATGATGTACGGATTTTTCTTTGTGCCGTCACGGTCAACGTATTCCATACCGAATTTTTCAGCGAGCATCTGGTCGATCTGAATGGTGATGAGGGTGTCCTCTTTACCGAATACGTTTCTGATCTGAATGTCGAGCTTCGGACCGTAGAACGCTGCTTCGCCGATACCTTCTTTATAAGGAATTTCGAGGTGATCGAGAATTCTCTGCATAACGCCCTGAGCTTCGTCCCACTGCTCTTCGGTGCCGATGTATTTTGCTTTGTCGTTGGGATCCCATTTGGAGAATCTGTAGGAAACGTCCTCATAAAGACCGAGAGTTTTGAGCATGTAGATCGCAAGTTCGAGACAGTTCTTGAATTCTTCTTCGAGCTGTTCGGGCAAGCACATAAGGTGACCTTCGGAGATCGTGAACTGACGTACTCTTATAAGACCGTGCATTTCGCCGGATGCTTCGTTACGGAAAAGTGTGGATGTTTCGTTATAACGGAGGGGAAGATCTCTGTAGGAACGTGCTCTGTTAAGATATGCCTGATACTGGAACGGGCAGGTCATGGGGCGGAGCGCGAAAACTTCGTCATCCTTTGCTTCGTCGCCGAGAACGAACATACCGTCCTGATAGTGATCCCAGTGGCCGGAAACCTTGTAGAGGTCGCTCTTTGCCATGTAGGGAGTCTTGGTGAGCTGCCAGCCTCTCTTCTGTTCTTCGTCTTCAACAAAACGCTGGAGAGTCTGGATTATTCTTGCACCCTTGGGCAGAAGAATGGGGAGACCCTGACCGATAAGATCGCAGGTGGTGAAGAGCTCAAGCTCTCTGCCGAGCTTGTTGTGGTCACGTTTCTTTGCTTCTTCAACATCGGTAAGATACTGTTCGAGGGTTGCGGCATTCGGGAAAGAGATACCGTAAATTCTCTGAAGCATCTTCTTTGTGGAGTCGCCTCTCCAGTATGCGCCGGTGCAGCTTGTAAGCTTGAATGCTTTTACCTTGCTTGCATAGGGAAGATGAGGACCTGCGCAGAGGTCAACAAATTCGCCCTGCTTGTAGAAGCTGATCTCTTCGCCTTCGGGAAGCTCGTTGATAAGCTCGATCTTGTAGGGCTCGTTCTTCATAAGCTCGAGAGCTTCTTCACGGGGAAGAACGAAACGTTCGATCTTGAGGTTTTCTTTAACGATCTTCTTCATTTCAGCTTCGATCTTTTCGAGGATTTCGGGAGTGAACGAAACTTCGCTGTCAAAGTCGTAATAAAAACCGTTTTCAATTGCGGGACCGATAGTGAGTTTAACGTCGGGATAAAGACGTTTTACCGCTTGCGCGAGTATATGAGACGAGGTGTGCCAAAACACTTTCATCTCTTCGAGATTTTCGATTTTCATTATTTTCTTCCTCTTTTAACTTAATACATGATCTCTTCGCCGTTTAAAAGCTTGTTGAGATCGTTTTTGATTTTGTTTACCTTATTTACATAAACGAAGAATCTGCCTTCGCCGTTAAGCTTGAATACGTATTTTCTTGCATCAAGCGGAATGTACTCAATAACAGTGTCGTTGCCGTCAACAGCATCGTATGTTATCTTGAGCGCAGGTTCCGCACCCTCCTCGGGTTCTGTTGCAAGACCGTCGTTTGTTACACCGATAATGGTAACGTAGAAGCTTCTGAAGAGGCTCTGGTCGATATCCATTTCGTTGTTTAATTTAACGATCATCTCTTCGCCCTTGTCGGGATCCTTGATCGAGAAATTGTAAACGTCGCCGTTCATTTCAAGAGTAAGACCTTCAAGATCGTTGAGATAACGCAGATTGATGGTTCTCTGACAGTATGTGTCAATGCCGTATTCGGTAAATGCAAATTTATCAATGTCAACACCGTATATTACAGGCTCACCGTCATACATAACGTAAAGAGTTCTGCCGTCAATGTTGCCCAAAAGATATTCGCTTGAAATAAGAAGATCGGAACCGTCTTCCGTCATTCCGAAATACGGGTTTTCGAGGCTTGTTATTTCGCTTATATAGTTCTGAGTGTCTACCCATGCTTCAATAACAACTCTTGTCGGATCGTCAAATCCGTACTTCGCCTGAAGCTCGGGATCAAGTGTGTCTGTAATGATGTCGTCCGCTTCAAGGGTCGAAAGTATTTCAACAATGCCCTGGATCGGTGTTGAATCGCCGCCCCAGAAGAACGGTTTTTCCATTACCATACCGCCCGTGAAGCTGATATTTGCCGCTTCTTCGTCGGTAGTCTGTCTTACGTATATATCCTCTTTTCCCGAAGCCTCTGAATATTCTATAGAAAGCGACTGGAAGCCGGGATATGTGAATTCTTTGGCGATCGTTTTTTCGTAATACTGAACGTGGTTCTTCATAAAACGCTCGGAGAAGTATGTCTGAGAAAGAAATACGTCTGTGTTGGATGCGTTTCTGATATAATAACCGCCGCCCTGCGGTGCCGGGTCGCCCAAATGAAGCTCGGTTACTGTTCCGTCCTTCATTTCTATTTTAACAATAGCACTCGGATCGTCAAGTCCGTAATACTCAAGATGCTCTGTTTCCGTTTCGATAAGCGCTTCGCAGGAAACCTTCGCAACGCTCGTATAAAGACCTTCGGAAGAGTACGGAAGGAGGGGTGCTCCCTCTCTTCCGAGGAAATTGATCTTTCCTTCTTCGTCTTTGCTTACGGTATATTCGCCTGTCGGGTTTTTAACGTGTATCGCTTTAACATCCGCTATAACGCATGAATGTAATACAAGACTCTGACGCGCATATTCGATATTCAGATCTGTGCTCGGTGTCTGTTCTTCGGGAAGAAGATCGAATGTCATCATAAAGAACATCGCGCCGATAAGAAGACCGATAACGACAAGTGAAACGAGAATGCCGATAATTCTTTTTTTCGTCATAAGAACTTACGCTTTCTCCACACGATAAGCCCGAGGACCGCGAGAAGCGCGGGGATACCGATTACTGTGCCGAGAACAACAAGAACTACTTCGGTCGTTGTTGTAAACGCAAGAGTGTCGAAAATGAGCTGTGTGGGAAGAATATCTGTGTCATATGACTGCTTGGATGCAACGAGGAATTTAGAAAGCTTGATCATAAATTCCGCAGTCTGCTGGTTGTTGCCGTCGATATTACTGATAAAGTAGTCGTCAACGAAAGATGTTGAACCGCAAAGATATACACTGGAGGAGAATTCGGTCGTTCCTTCGTATCTTACCTGACGTGAGATCGCACTGAGATTGAACGGACCTACGGTGTCGGTCTCTTCGTTATACTGGAAATTCTTCCAGTCGGACGGTGCGAGAGTTGTTGTTGCGGTAAATCTTGTAAATGCGGTGTCAAATGTGCGGATTACATTGTATGTCGTTCTGCTGTCCTTTGTTTTATAAAGGCAGGTAACGGGACGTGCCGCGCCGAGCTGAACGAACTGATAATAACCCTCTCTGCCGAGGTCTTCGGCAAGTGTCATCGCATCGTCTGCGTATTTAACCTTCAGAAGCGGATAAGATGCGTTTGTGAACGCATAGCTGTTCTGATAGTCGAACACGTTGTCTGTGCCGAGTGAAAGACCCCATTCAACAAGGTAGTCCTCAAGCTTCGGGTTCTTGGGCATATCAAGGTCGGTAAATACCATGAGATGATGTCCGAGAAGCTCGTTATTGTTAAGCCAAAGGTCGATCTTTGCAATGTCGTCGTCACTGTATGCTCTGGTGGGATTGTTAACGATAAGAATGGAAACAAAGTCCGGAATAGCGTCAAATTCCTGAAGAGTGATGTATTTAACGTCAAATCCGTTATCCTTGAGTGTTTCCTGGAAGTACGGCAAAGATTCTTCGCCGTGACCCTTTACGATTGCGATAGTCTGAATATCTTCAACCGTAACGTAAAGCATGCCTGCGGTAAGACGTCTTTCAAGACCTACATACTGAAGGTTCTCGAAAATTGTGTCCTTAACAAAACGGTAACGCTGTGTTTCGGGAGAGTAAACAACAAGGAAGATGTTCTCCGCTGTGTCTGTACCGTCGTCAAGAGTGATGTTTCTTGTCTTGAAGAAGTTGGGGTTATATCTCGGGTCAACGAAATGTACGGTTACGTTTTCGTTTTCACGGATATAGTTGTCAACGGTTTCGATAACGTAACGTGTGGGCGCGATAGCATCGGATGTAGATGTTGCGGAACGGTACGTCTGCTCGTCACCGAGAATGATTATCTCAACGGGAGATTCAAGCTCCGCAAGAAAATCAAGTGTTTCCTGGTCAAGAGTAAATACGTGCTCGGAGGTAAGGTCAACCTTGAGGGTGAATCTTTCAGCCGCAAGAGTTACAACCACGTTCACAGCTATTACTATAGCTATGAAAAGCACAGTGAAAAGGGTTGCAAGAGAACCGAATTTAACCTTGTTTTTGTTGATTCTCGGTATCTTCTGGTCGGAAACGGTGCCGCCGAGTGCCGCATACGGACCCTGAGGCTCGGAAGCTTCGGTAACCTCTTCAACTGTTTCAACAGTTTCTTCGGTTATAACTTCTTCAACGACCTCTGCGTTTTCGTTTACATTTGCTTCGTTAATGTTTTCATTAGCCATTTCTCTTGCACCTCCTTAGCTCCAACGGCGTTTTTCGATCATTCTTACTGCAAGGAAAAGGAAAATGACCGTTACCGAAATGTAATAAACAATGGGGGGAAGGCTCAGAATACCGTTTGTGAAATCGTCAAACTGAGCGTAGATGTTGGCATGCATGATGATGTTTGCAAGCCAGGACGGGAGGAATATCCCGAAAAAGTCGATAACAAACATGAAAAACAGTATTGCCATCGTGCCTGCGGCAGCTGCAACGGAGCTTTCTGTCAATGCTGAAACAAAAAGACCGATGGAGATTATAGCGCAGAGCGCAAGAACCGTGCCGATAAGGTTTGTTAAAAGACAACCGTAGTCAACGGTGCCGAAAATGTCGATTATAAGAACGTAAAAAAGGTTTACCGATGTGCAGATAAGGAAAATTATAAGAGCGCCGAAGAACTTGCCCAGAACAAGCTGATAAAGGCTTATGGGGGATGTCAACAACAGCTGATCGGTCTTGTTTTTCTTTTCTTCGCTGAAAAATCGCATCGAAAGAATGCCAACAACTACCATATCAACGAAAAAGAGCCAAAAACCGAAATAGTCACCGAGATAACTCGTGTTCTGCCAGATTACAAATAATGTGAAAAGAATTGCGGAAAGGAAAGAGTATATCGCAAGAACGAACCAGCCGATCGGGTTCTTGAAAAATGCGACAAGCTCACGCTTAATTATTGCCGTCACCGTTCTCGCCCTCCTTTTCTTCGTTTATTTCTTCTTTTTTGCCTGCCTCTTCTTTCTTCTCTTCTTTTTTACCTGCAAGCGCACGCTGTGCATCGTTCTGCGCAACAAGTGTAAGGAAGATGTCTTCAAGAGACATGCCGAGAGGTGTTATCATGAGGATATACCAGTTTCTCTTCGCACATTCGTCGAAAAGAAGACGGCGGATATCCACTTTGTTTTCCGCTTCGATAATAAAGTCGATAGTTCCTTTTTCGAAAGAACCTACATACTCTATCTTCGCAACGCCCGGAAGCGCGCCGAGAACGCCTATAACATCCGCATCCTCGGGTGCAGCAAGACGTACACCGTAACGGCTGTTCGCCCCCATCTTCATTGTCAGGTCGTCCGCAAGAGCGTCCATAACGATAAAGCCCTCGTTCATGATGATTATACGCTCACAGACCGCCTGAACCTCGGAAAGAATATGAGAAGAAAGAATGATCGTTCTTCTTGTGCCGAGACGTTTTATAAGATTTCTTATCTCAACGATCTCTTTCGGGTCAAGACCTGCCGTGGGCTCGTCAAGAATAAGTATCGGGGGATCTCCGATAAGAGCCTGCGCAAGACCGACACGCTGCTTGTAACCCTTTGAAAGGTTTTTGATGAGTCGGTTGTATACGCCCGTTATTTTAACGACCTCGCATACCTCCGCAATATGCTCCTTCTTCTTTTTGATGTTCTCTTTTTTACTGCAACCCTTGAGGTTGTAAACAAAGCTGAGATATTCCTTGACCGTCATATCATGGTAAAGCGGCGGAATTTCGGGAAGATAGCCGAAGCTTTCCTTCGCCTTTGACGGTTCTTCAAGCAGGTCGTGACCGTTTATAACGATCTTGCCGGCATGAGAGGAGATGTATCCCGTAAGCATGTTCATGGTTGTCGATTTACCCGCACCGTTAGGTCCGAGAAGTCCGACGATATCGCCTTGGTTTATCGTGAAGCTGATATTGTTAACAGCAACCTTGCTGCCGTATCGCTTCGTTAAGCCGGAAACGGTTATCATGAAAAACTCTCCAATTACTGTAGAATTATGTTAATTGCAAAAAAATATGTTATTCAACAATAGCAAGATGAAGCTCGCCAAGTTGCTTGAGGTCGGGTGCGGAGGGACAGTCGGTCATAAGCTCGGAAGCGTTCTGAACCTTCGGGAATGCGATAACGTCACGCAGACTGTCTGCGCCGAGAAGCTGCATAACAAGTCTGTCAAGACCGATACCCATACCGCCGTGAGGAGGCGCACCGTATTTGAATGCGTCGGTGAGATAACCGAACTTCTTGTAAGCCTCTTCGTCGGAAAGACCGAGAAGCGCGAAAATTCTCTTCTGGAGAACGGGGTCTGTAATTCTTATTGAACCGCTTGAAAGCTCAACGCCGTTGAGAACAAGGTCGTATGCCTTTGCGCGAACCTTTGCCTTGTCGGTTTCAAGATATTCGAGACATTCGTCAAGCGGAGATGTGAACGGATGGTGCATTGCAACAAATGTGCCGAGCTCTTCGTCATATTCAAAGAACGGCATTTCGGTGATCCACATAAGATCCCAGCCTTCGGGCTTGATCTCAAGACGCTTTGCGGTCTCTGTTCTGAGCATACCGAGCTGAGAAAGAACGTGAGAGTTGTTTGTGTCTGCAATTATCATGATAACGTCGCCCTTTTCTGCACCCATTTCGGTGAGAATAGCGTTCATTTCGTCTTCGGTCATGAATTTTGCAAAAGAACATGCGGTGGAGTCTTCGGTAAGTCTGATCCATGCAAGACCTTTACCGCCGCAGCCCTTGATATATTCGGTAAGCTTGTCGATCTCTTTTCTTGTAAGCTTGTTCGCAGAGTTTTTAGCGTTGATACCTCTTACGCTGCCGCCGCCTGCGATAGCGCCGGTAAATACGGAAAATCCGCTCTTTTCAACGATGGAAGAAAGATCGTGAATTTCCATGCCGATACGTGTGTCGGGCTTGTCGGAGCCGTACTTCGCCATAGCTTCGGCAAAGGTGAGACGTTTGATCGGAAGCTGAATGTCAACACCGAGAGCCTCTTTGAAGATCTTCTGCATGAAGCCTTCACCGATCTTGAGAACGTCTTCTACGTCAACGAAAGACATTTCCATATCGATCTGGGTAAATTCGGGCTGTCTGTCTGCACGGAGGTCTTCGTCACGGAAGCAGCGTGCAACCTGAATGTAACGGTCAAAGCCCGCAACCATAGAAAGCTGCTTGTAAAGCTGGGGAGACTGGGGAAGAGCGTAGAAATTACCGGGATGTACACGGGAAGGAACGAGATAGTCACGAGCGCCTTCGGGTGTGGATTTGATAAGCATCGGGGTTTCGATCTCGATAAAGCCGTTGTCGTAGAAATAGTCACGGGTGATCTTTGTAACCTTGTTTCTGAAAAGAAGGTTGTTTAAAAGATCGGGACGGCGAAGGTCGAGATATCTGTGCTTGAGACGAAGCTCTTCGTTAACGTTGGAATTTTCAACGATCTCAAACGGAGGAGTTTCACTCTTGCCGAGAACGGTGAGAGATTCAACGGAAACTTCGATCTCGCCTGTTGCCATGTTTTTGTTGATCGCATTTTCGCCTCTCGCTGTAACAACACCTGTAGCGGTGATTACGTCTTCGGAACGGAGGGTGTATGCAACGTCGAAAAGCTCTTTGGATTTCTGCTCGTCAAATGTGAGCTGAAGAATACCTGTTCTGTCACGAAGGTCAATGAATATAAGGCCGCCGAGAACTCTTCTTCTCTGTACCCAGCCCGCAACGGTGATCTGCTTGCCTTCGTCTTTTATATTGAAATTACCGCAGTAGTTTGTACGGTTAATATACATAGTTGATCTGTCCTTTTCTAAATTTTATTATATTATTTTGTCACAATTGTGAACTTATATCTTCAATATGTCGGTCAAAGCATCGATATTGTTTATGTCTGCTTTAACAGATTCGCCGTTTGCCATGTTTCTGAGGTCTGCGCTGCCTGCTTCAAGCTCGGAGTCACCGATAACCATCGTGTAACGTGCGCCGATCTTGTCCGCATACTTCATCTGTGCCTTTACGGAGCGCATCATAAGGTCTGTTTCTGCGTTAATGCCGTTTTTACGTAAGCCGTCAGCCATTGTGAATGCTTTCTTTGCCGCTTCTTCGCCCATCGATGCAATGTAAATATCAGCAACGGGATCTGTTCCGAAATCGGGGATAAGCGGGAAAAGTCTTTCGATACCGCTCGCAAAGCCGACTGCAGGTGTGTGCTTGCCGCCAAGCTCCTCGATAAGGCCGTCATAACGTCCGCCTGCCGCTACCGCAAGACCGCTGTTTGTGTCGATAAGCTCGAAAACAGTCTTTGTGTAGTAGTCAAGGCCGCGAACAAGGCCGCTGTCTTCTTCGTATTCTGTTCCGATAGATGCCAATGCTTCTTTAACAGCCGCGTAGTGAGTTTCACATTCATCGCAAAGGAAATCCGTGATCTTCGGAGCATCTGCGCCGATAGCCTGGCAGATCGGGCTCTTGCAGTCGAGAATTCTCATCGGGTTTCTCTGAAGTCTGCCCTTGCAGGTCTCACAAAGCTCTGTTTCACGTGAAGCAAAAAATTCCTTGAGCGCTTCCTGATACTTCGCGCGGCATACGGGGCAGCCGATAGAGTTGATTTTGAGCTTAACACCGTTTATGCCGAGGTTTTTGAGGAACATCTGCGCCATTTCGATAAGCTCTGCATCAGCAAACGGAGACTGCGCACCGTAAAGCTCCATGCCGAACTGGTTGAATTCTCTGTAACGGCCTGCCTGAGGCTTGTCGTAACGGAATACGTTTATTTTATAGTAAAGCTTTAACGGAAGAGCGCCGCCCAAAAGTCCGTTTTCAAGGGAAAGACGGACAGCCGATGCGGTTCCTTCGGGGCGAAGAGTCATGGATCTGCCGCCCTTGTCGTCAAAGGTGTACATTTCTTTCTGTACGATATCCGTTGTATCACCGACACCGCGAGCGAAAAGCTCTGTTTCTTCAAAGGTCGGGAAACGGACTTCTTTATAT
>CAJGDF010000040.1 GCA_904502105.1 uncultured Clostridia bacterium | reverse complement strand
TATTAAAAATAATACTTATAAGAAACATTAACAGAGTTGAAATCGCAAAAATCGAATTCGAACCGAATACAAGGGAAAATACTGCATATAAAACAAAATAACAAATTCCGGATATAAATCCGTTTACAAGACCTGCTTTTTTCAGTTTCAAAACAGTAATCAAACCTGAAACAAAAGCAGATAAAGCAAAAACAACATAAGATATGATCACGATAAACGAATCACTGAAGGATGTTAGCGTAAAAAGCAAAGCAAACATCAACGAAAGAATAACGGAACACAAAGCACCGCCGGATGCTCCGATTAAAAATCCGATAAGTTTATCAGTAAAAAAATAAGTGTTATGCTGTTTTTCCATAAAAGACCTCCATAGGATCAAACCGATAATTTATGTTTGATTATATGAAAGACTTAATTAATTCATTCCTCAGGAATCGGAAATAGTATCTTTGGACTGAATAGCCCATTTTTTTATGGAAATTCTATTTTTATCAGCACCGGTTTCAATTATATAGGTATCTTCATCTTTAATCTGACGAACAACACCTGTGATACCGCCGATAGTAGTGATCTGGTCACCGATTTCTATGCTGTTACGCATTTTCTGAGTTTCTTTTTCCTGTTTACGCTGAGGTCTGATAAGGAAAAAGTAAAAACAAACGATAATAAGAATAAACGGAAGGAAGCTGACAAGAGTTGTTAAAAGAGTGGGTTCTGCAGCAGCTCCGCCTTCTACAACACTGTCTACAGCATCACCGGCTGTTGTACCGTTAAGATAACTGTCAACATTATCAACAGTAGAATCAAGAAGTATCGCAAGATTTGCGGTAAGTTTAGAAAGAGACATTAAAAGTCCTCCATTTCAATATTGTAATATAGATTATACTATATATGAAGAAAAAAAGCAAGAGAATATTGTGACATTTTTTTAATAATTTAATTTCGATCAACCGTTCAGCGAATTCGATTCTGTTAAAACATCATTCTGAACGGCCGATTCTGCAGTTTTTTCGGATTTATCGATTTTTTTAGATATAACAAGCACAAATCTTAAAATAACAGCAGCAATAAAGAAATCCGCCGCATATGCAAAAATATCAACACTTATGTTATACGGATTATCGGGAAGGAACGACATGATAAATTCCGCAAGATGAATGATTGCAAGATAAGCAGTACACAAGCCAAATGCAATGAAATATTTTTTTGAAAATATACCTGCTATGATCTTTGAAAAATTCATACAGGAAAGAACTATAAATCCAAGAAGAAGAATGGTATATGTTCCGTATGCTTTTGAAAGTATTTCATTTAAGTCAAGAAAACGAGTAAAAAGACGGATGAGATAATATACTGTTATGCTCAACGACAAAATCGACATAAATGAACTTGTAGCATATTTTTTGGGAGCAGACGAGAAAAATACGAGAAAAATACAAGATAAGCCTGCAAATATCAACACATACACAGGGGATGCGGAGAAAATATCGTTAACAGAACCATAGCTGTAATTGATATTCAGCTCAAAGAGGAAGTTGTTTAATGCGTTTGCCAAAATAAATACTGCGGCAAAAAGCATCAAAACCTTGTCAACTCCGGATATTGATCCAAATCTTTTTCTTAAGCTTTTATTTTCGGATTTAATTAAAAAGGTTTCGGAAATAAAGAAAGCTATAACAAGGAAATTGTATATATTGCAAAGCAGCGGAATTACGCTTTCAGTATAATAGAAACCGCTTTCGGGTTCAATCGCGAACATAATTTCAAGTACGCGGAAAATAAAACCAAAAAGACTCAACGGAAAAAGCATTTTTGTATAGTACTTTGTTTTCATTGGGAAATGTCCTTTATGATTTGATTTACGATTATAATTCTTTAGTATTATACATCTTTTATTTCCAAATGTCAAGTATATAATCAAAAATATAAATTATATTTTTATGTTCAAGGTGTATGTTATACACGAAAATTCTTATTATTCTGTTAAGCCAAGACTATTGATTTTTATGAGAAAATCTGTTAATATATATAATGAAGAATGGAGTGTGATCAAATGAATTCGATCGAAATAAAAAAATTATTGACTAACAGAGAAATAAAGTCTGTAATCGATCTTTTAAAAGAAGATCCCTCAAACGGTCCATCTGTTTTTGCTGCAGTTTTATTGCTCGCAGAGGAAACTAAAACAAAATACAAAGAAAAGAACATTTCAGATAAAATCTTCAATAATACAATGGCAGATATAACTGTTTGGGCAGAAAATTACCGTCGAAAAACAGGGAACTGCGGAATTGACGAGCTCGGATGGATAATGAATCATTTAAATCTCGAATTGTTCGCTCTTGGCAGATTACAGTTCAGGCCTTCAACTTTTTATATTGACAACAACTGGAAAAAACTTTCAGAATTTCCGTTAAAAGCGGGAGAAAACATTCTTGAGGTTCATATTTCGCAAAACGAGCCTCTTTTAGCATCTGAATGCAATATATCATTCAAGCATGCTCCTGTTTTTTTCAAAAATCACTTTAATTACGATTTCAGTTATTTCACATGTCATTCATGGCTCCTTTCCCCTGTTCTTAAGGAAATACTACCCGAAGACAGCAATATTATCAGATTTCAGAACAGATTTAAAATAATCGCAATAGACCCTCATGACAAACAAGCTGAGGAACGAATTTTTGATAAGCAGTTTGGATCAAACACAAAATCATCATTGGCAATTAAAGTTCGAGACTTGGCCAATAAAGGTATTACTGTCGGAAGTGGAATAGGAATAATAAAAAAAGAAGACATATTGTAAAAAAATCATTTCAGACATCAATGTAATTCGTATATCTTAATGAAAGGATTCTTTCGTAATGCGAAAGATATGATTATCACAATGGATTTCAGCACCGCAAACCAATATCATAAAACAAATCTTAAAAAGGCTTCATCGGGAATTTTTTTAATATTGTCAACATTTCCGATACTTGCAATACTTGCTGTAATACCGACTTATGTTTATACTATATTCTCCGCAATATTTAATTTTTCGGAAAGCACAAAAGAAATATTGTCATATATTTTTACTTTTGCTATCCCTCAGATTTTATATCCTGTCATTACATTAATCGCTGCCCTCTTTATGATCTCTTTTTCGGGAGAACGAATAAATAACCTTTTAAAGATACAAGATGTTCCTGCCACCGAAACATTTCTTTCAATCGGAATTTTTCTCGGAATGGGAACAGTAGGAACCTACATATCGGACTTTATAACTCAAATAATTATATCTCTCGGTGTTCCGATCCCTGATTTGACAGAATATCTGTCTACACCGAAAACACCGTTTCAATTTTGTTTATACGTTATTTCAATAGCTGTAATGCCTGCAATTTGCGAAGAATTGATATTCAGGGGAATAATATGCGGAATATTTAAAGGCTACAATAAAACAGCAGCAATAATATTTTCATCAATTGCCTTCAGCTTTGTTCATTCCACTGTTCAGCAAATACCGTTTTCATTTATGATGGGACTGTTTCTTGCATACCTTTACATCAAATTCAACTCATTGCTTCCTTGTATAATTCTTCATTTCATCAATAATTTCATAAGCTGCATATTCATGCTTCTTTACGAAACAATCTCAACAGAAGCTTACGGTGTAATTGTTAATATTTACGATATTTCAACCTTGCTTATCGGTATAATCTGCTCAATATTGTTTATATACAAAGTCAAAAAAGAAATAAAATCGGAAAACAATCACACACTGCTTGACGGAAAGGATTTCGGGGCAACTGTTGTATTCTCTGTACCATTCATTTTATTTACAGCAATATTCCTCTTTCAGACGATCACGGGAATATTAACTTATTATTATTCTTGAGGGAAACATATGAGTAAATATTTTGAAGCAACAAATGAAACACCTAAATACACAGGAGAGCTTTTTTCCGACATAGAAAAAAGTGACGGAGGTCTTCCTCACGCCGTTGGAGTGTCTCATTTTCAAATATTAAGAGCGAACAGATATCACCCGGAGTTTGCAGACGGAATTGGATACACATACAATCATGCACCCGATATGACATATTGGAATGAAACTTTCTGGGTACAGTATTTATCCAATAAAATAGATGAACACGAACCGGGTGGAATTTCATTTATTGTTAAATCAAAAGACGGTATAAATTGGGAAAATCCTGTAATTTCTTTTCCCAAACTGTTATTACCCGCAGGAGAAAACATATGCTTTGACGGAACGATCGTTAAAATACCCGAAAACGAATATGCCGTCATGCATCAACGAACAGCTTTTTATATTGCGCCAAACGGAAAACTCCTGACGACAGGATTTTACGGATATTCCCCTGATCATGCCGTACCCTGGGAAAAGAACGGACTCGGAAGAGTTGTAAGAGAAATTCACTCCGACGGAAGTTTTGGTCCTATATTTTTTATTTATATAATGAAGACATCGGGATGGAAAGAATCAGACTTGCCATTCCCCCACTATACATATTCAGAAGATAAACAATTCATAGAAGCATGCGAAAGTCTTTTATCAGATAAATTTGAAACCCAACAATGGGCGGAGGAGCATGGCAACGACTGCGAATATGTTTCACTGAAAACACAAAATGAAATATTCGGAAAAGCAAATAAACCGTATCAGGCATTCACATATTACCATATAGATGACAGTACGGTAGTTGCGCTGTGGAAGCAAGCAGTTGTTGGAATATCTAAAGACAATGGAAAAAGTTGGGCAATAAAACGTGAGCCGTCTTTTGCAACCTCGGGAGCAAAGGCATGGGGGCAAAAGACATCTGACGGTAAATTTGCAATTGCCTACATCAACAGTTTATCAAGCGAGCACCGTTATCCTCTTGTTTGCACGACCTCGGAAAACGGTATTGATTTCGATAATATGATGTCTATATTCGGAGAAACACCTCCGAGAAGATACGATGGATTATTTAAAGATTTCGGACCGCAGTATGTAAGAGGAATAAGTGAAACCTGTAAAAACAGACCTGATGATGCAATATGGTTAACTTATAGCGTAAATAAAGAAGATATATGGGTAAGCAGGATTTCGTTACCTATAAAATCTTATACAAATGAATATTTCCGCGGAAATTTTGAAAACAACAAATATCTCACACCGTGGAATACATATTCGGGCAAATGGGCAACAGTTGAAAACAAAGACGGAATGATGATCTTAACCGACAAAGATCCGTTGGATTATGCTCTTGCAGAACTTAATTTTACTCCGTGTAAGAAATTCAAAGCAGAAATAGAGCTTAAATGCGATAACTATTCCGAGGATTTTGAAATTGAGCTTTCAGATATCTCAGGACATATCTGTTCCCGTTTATTTATATCAAACGGAAAACTTTCGGGGAGATATACGTCTGTAAGAAACATTCTATGTGATTTTGACAGCGATTGGCATAACATATCGATTGAACAGGATTGCTTAACCTGCGACTGTGCTGTTTATGCGGATAATAAAAAAGTAGCTGTTCTCAGAAATATGCAGAAGATAAACAACGTTTCAAGACTTATATTCAGAACAAAACCGCAAAGAAAAGCACCCGGACCGGATACGCGTCCGACAATGCCGGATATACCGGATACAGACAAACCTAAAGATGAAAGAATATATATGATCCGTTATGTTTCAACGGAAAAAATTAATTGAAAGGCCTTTTATTATGGAATTACATGAAAATAAAACAATCAAAGAAAGAGTTCTTTTGATCGGAATCGATACAGGAGATACAACAGAAGCAGAAAGATCGATTGCTGAGCTTGAAAGACTTGCAGATACAGCACAGGCGGAAACAGTTGCATCGATGCTACAGAAGCGTTCAGAACCACATCCCGCAACATACCTCGGAGAAGGTAAGATAGAAGAAATAAGAACATTTTGCGAAGAAAACGAAATAGATCTTATTATTGCAGACGATGAACTGACCGCTTCTCAGACAAAAAACCTTGAAGACAGAACTGATGTCAGAGTGATAGACAGAACAATGCTTATTCTCGATATCTTTGCAATGCGTGCTGAATCATCGCAGGGTCGTTTACAGGTAGAGCTTGCTCAACTAAAATACAGACTTCCGAGACTTGCAGGACTCGGCAAATCACTTTCAAGAATCGGTGGCGGCGGCAAAGGCGGTATTGCAACAAGAGGTCCGGGTGAAACAAAACTTGAAACAGATAAAAGACATATCAACAGAAGAATATACGCACTTCAGACACAAATAAAAGAAGCAGATAAAAGACGTGATGTTTCGGGAAGAAGACGTTCTAAAGGCGAAGTTCCCGTATGTGCTTTGGTTGGATATACAAATGCAGGTAAAAGTACATTAATGAACACTCTGTGCGGTGCGGATGTTTATGCTGAAGACAAGCTTTTTGCTACTCTTGACCCCACGGTTCGAAGAATGAGTATAGACCAGATCCCTGCAAAAGACATACTTCTTGTTGACACTGTTGGTTTTATCAGAAAACTTCCGCATACTCTTGTTGAAGCATTCAGATCAACTCTTGACGAATCTTTAGGTGCAGATATCCTATTACACGTCGTTGACTGTTCGGATGAAGAAGCACCAAGACATATTGAAATAGTTGAAACACTTTTGGGTGAACTTGGCGCAGCTGAAAAGCCTCTTTTCCTTGTTTTAAACAAATCAGATCTTTGTGAAAACGGACCTATAGGATTTGAAATCCAGAAAAAAACACATGAAAACGTTTTTGTTGTATCGGCAAGATCAGGTGAAGGCATAGAAGAATTAAGAAATGCAATAATAAAACATTTTGATACAGAAAGGGAATACGATCTCATTATCCCCTATTCAGACGGTTCAGTTTTAAACGTCCTCTATCAGAAAACAAAGGTTATTTCAGCAGAAAGCATGGAAGACGGTACCCATATGAAAATCAGAACAGATGCTTCTTTTGATATTTTAAACAGAATCGAAAAATATGTAGTTGAGGCAGAATAAAACAGATTTATAATGAAGGCTATTATATCAAAGTTTAACCATAAAAATAAATAAACTTTCAAACAACAGAAAGACCGTCCGCGAAAAAGCAGACGGTCTTTATATTTTGTATTATAAATAATTTAATCTCTGATACTCGTCAGTATGATATGTCAAAGATATATCATTGACAATAATAGATGATTATGATATAATTACGAAACGGCTGACGACTTGATCTTATTTCTGTATTCTTTTGGGGTCATACCGGTAACAGCTTTAAAATTTTTAGAGTAATGCTGCGGCGAGGAGAAGTTATATTCATAGGCAATATATGTAAGTGATTTCTCTGTAAGAAGTGCTATAGAATCGTATATTTTGCGCTGCATGATATATTCTCCAGGAGGAACACCTATCTCTTTTTTAAATTTAAGTTTAAAATGAGAAAGCGAGAAGTTTATCATTTCAGACAATTCCTCAAGATTGATCTTCTCTTTTATATTTTCATCCATATAAGCTTTAGCCCGACTTATCGGATCAGACACAATACTTACTTTATCGATATTTCTTTCAGACGATATAAGTTCACAAAGAAAAACCGTAAGAAGTGATCTTGCTGCGATAATATCAAGTTCTCCGCCCCTATCAAACAATGAATAGGATTTAAGCAATTTTGCAGCAATATCGTCACGAAGTTTAAAGTTACGTGTTTTAATCGAATATAAGCTATCTACGAGCTTTTCAGAGCTTTGTCTGTCAAGTCCGAGAAGAGAAGGACAACGGCTGTCAAGATGAAACCAATAAAGGCAACCCCTTGACTGAGGATCATTCCCTGAAGAATGCTTTTCTCGGGGAAAAGTAATAAAAACCTCGCCGCCGTTAATAGTGTATTCATCATCACCTATGCAATATTTTTGGGAACCTCTTTTCAAATAACATATTTCAAAAAAACTGCCATGATCATGTGTTTCAAGAGTTTCAGCGGAATACGAATTTGAATACATTGCTATCAGAGGAATACCGACAGCATAAAGGTCGGAATGTTCGATTGTTTTTCGTTTATTTGAAGGCATATCATTCACCGAATTTAATAAGTCAATTATCGTAACAACATTATCTTTTATTTAATTATATCGCAAGAAACAAAAAAAATCAAGAGGGAAATTTACTTTTATGGGAATTCTGAAAAAATTTATTGGAGACAAATCATTTTATAAAAAAGTCATCACATTGATAATACCTATAATTATACAGCAAGGTATAACAAACGTTGTTAATCTGTTGGATAACATTATGGTCGGAACACTTGGCACAGAACCCATGAGCGGTGTTGCTATAGTAAACCAGATAATATTTGTTTTCAACCTCACCATATTCGGCGGGATATCAGGTGTTTCAATATTCGGAGCACAGTTCTTCGGGATCGGAGATAATATCGGATTAAGAAACACATTCAGATTTAAGTTTATATTTTGTGTTATAACAACAATTCTGGCTTTATCTCTCTTTATTCCGTTTGGGGATGAGCTTGTAATGCTGTTTCTTGACAATGAAGCAAACAAAGATATAGATCTTACTGTAACACTCGGATATGCAATAGATTATTTAAAAATCGCAATAATCGGACTTATTCCGTTTATGATAGTACAAGTATACACAAGCACATTGAGAGAAACAGGTGAAACCGTTGCTCCCATGGTTGCATCTGTCATATCAATTTTTGTAAATTTCATACTCAACTTCATACTTATTTTCGGGTTTTTCGGAATACCCGCTTTAGGTGTAAAAGGTGCCGCTTTGGCAACTGTTATCGCAAGATTTATAGAAATGATCTATATAACAGTATATACTCACAAAAACAAATTTAAATACATATTTATTGACGGTGTTTATGCATCGCTCAAAGTACCTATGCCGCTTGTTAAAAAAATAGTTAAAACAGGAACCCCTCTTCTTATGAACGAAGTTTTATGGTCAATGGGTACAACATTCGTTAATCAGAATTATTCAACAAGAGGACTTGAAGTTGTCGCTGCAAACAATATTTCATCAACAGTATGGCAAATATTCAGCATTATCATGATGGCAATGGGTACAGCCGTAAGCATACTTGTCGGACAAAAACTCGGCGCAGGCGAAATTGAAGATGCAAAAGATACAGATAACAAGCTTATTTTCCTTACCGTTACGGCAAATACGGTTATCGGTCTTTTACTCATAGCTTGCTCGCCGTTTATTCCCTTGATTTATAACACCGAACAGGAAGTTTTTGATCTTGCAACAAAATTCCTCATGGTCGTAGGTGCATCTCTGCCAATACACTCATTTATACATGTTACATATTTTACAATACGTTCCGGAGGAAGAACATTTATAACTTTTCTTTTCGACAGTGTATACACATGGTGCGTTCCTGTTGTAATATCCTTTTTATTGTGCAGATTCACATCGCTCGGCATAGTTTCAATTTACTTTATTGTTCAGTTCTCGGATATTATAAAAATATGTATCGGATTACCTATGCTTATATCCGGAATTTGGGCAAAAAATATAATTAAAGACAATAAATAAATCAACTGAAGCATTTGTATTTTTAAAGTACAAATGCTTTTTTATTGAAATAATATTGACAATACAATTTAATTATGCTATTATTAAAACAAAAAAACAAGGAGAACTTTTCATGGAAAAATATAAAGATAAATCACTTCCGGTCGAAGAGAGAATCGCAGATCTTCTCTCGAAGATGACACTTGAAGAAAAAGTACGTCAGATCGACCAATATTCTCCATCTGATCTCACATGCGAAGACAGAGAAACAGGTGACAGAGCTGTTGACTACGAAAAACTCAAGGAAATGGGAGATATACCTTACGGTGTTCTCGGTATCGGCAAGAGCAATTCAAAAGTTTATAATGAACTTCAGCGCTACGCTGTAGAAAATACCCGACTCGGTATTCCTATTCTTTTCAGTACAGAAGCACTCCACGGTTATACCGAACAGGGTGCAACCGTTTTCCCCCAGCAATTAGCCCTTGGTTGTACATTTGAACCTTCTCTCGGCGAAGAAATGGGTGCTGCAATTGCAAGAGAAGCAAGGGCTTGCGGTGTTCAGGAAGCATGGGCTCCCGTATGTGACCTTGCAAGAGAACCTCGTTGGGGCAGAACAGAAGAAAACTTTAGCGAAGATACATACTTATCTTCCAGATTTGCTTATCACATTGTTAGAGGTCTTCAGGGCGACGATATCTCACGTCCCGACAAAGTTGCATCTG
>CAJGDF010000039.1 GCA_904502105.1 uncultured Clostridia bacterium | reverse complement strand
GGAGGGTTTTGTTTTTTTGTTATTACTTTGTTTTTACAAGAATAAGATATGTGATCTCGTTGGAAAAATCACCGCTTACAATGTCGGGTAAAATTTCCGATGCAGTTCCACCGAAAAGATCAAGAACGATATCGTCTTTTTCATTAACAGTGCATTCGAATACTTCGTAGTTGTATTCTCCGTCTGTGAGCCAGTCGATGCAAAGAAATCTGTTCGGATAAGTGTCCTCAATGCCATCCCAGTTTACATCTTCATCAATGGCTGTAACAAGAATGATCTTTTCATATGATCCGCTTTCAAGACCGGATCTCGCAATACTGCTGTATGCTATTTTTTTAGCGGTTGATTCAGTTTCACTGTCCGGAATGCTGAATGATTTAAGTCCCTTGGTTGCCTCAGAGAAAAACTCATCAACGGGTTCGTTTGCCGCAGGAGTTTCGTAAGGATAGCTTTCAACAGAATCAAAGCTATCTACCTCTACTTCGGGTTCTGTTATGATCTCTTCTGTTGCATCTTCTTCGATCACGGTTTCTTCGCATTCAACCTCTTCCTCGAAAAATGCTTCTGTTTCGGTTGAGATTTCTAAAACAGCTTCTTCTGTAACAGTATAGTTATCCGTTTCGGGTGCTGCGGCAGATGTTGTAGTGCCGGTTGCCGAACCGCCTGCAGCCGCACTGTAAGCTACGGAGTCTTCCGTTTCCTCGTTGGTGCGGTCGGGGCTTTTTGCATACAGAGCAAAGCCGTTTTCGGGAGCTGCTTCGTCAAATTCCTCATCGTAGCTTGCTGTTTCTTCAACATCCTGTTTGTCTGTCAGCATATCGTTTGCGAGTTCGTTTGCACCTTCGATCCTACCGAAAAGATCGGATCTGAAAACAAAAAGCGCAATAACAAGGCATGCCGCGGCTGCGGTGATCGTTTTAACAGCGGGATGATTGATTATTCTGATTATTGTCGGTTTCTTTGCCGCGCGGATCTTTGCCATCGTTTTCGCTGTAAAATCGGCACTTGGCAAAAACTCTGTTTCGGAAAGAAAACCGTCTTCTTTCATTATGGCTCTTATCTTTTGAGCTTCTTCGTACATTCTTCGACATTTTGAACATTCTTTTATATGTTCGTAAAAATCCCCCTCGGTCTTTTCATCCGCAAGACCGTCGATAATATCGTTTATCAAATTTATGTCGAAGAAAATATCTTTACTATTTTCCACTATAAATTCCTTTCAATATTGCTTCTGATATGTTAGACGGATTTTCTCACTCAATGTTCCACTTTTTTGATAAATAATTTTTCAGAGCGAGACGTCCTCTGTTAAGCCTTGATTTCAGCGTACCTTCTTTGAGTGAAGTCATTGAAACTATCTCCTCATACGAAAAACCGTGAATGTCTTTTAATTCAATAAGTTCACGCTGTTCGTCCGGGAGAGTTTTGAGTGCTTCTCTGAGGTCCTGACGTATCTGCTTTTTCTCAAAAGCATCTTCGGGAATAAATGTTTCGTCCGAAAGATCAAGAAGCTCCGGATCTTCGGGATCGTCCAGTGTTTTTGTTATTTTTGCGCGTTTACCGTGCTTTTTTAAAAAGTCAACGGACAGATTGTACACTATTCTGTACATCCATGTCGTTATCGCAGACTGTCCGTTAAACGATGAGATCGACATATATACTTTTACGAAAGTTTCCTGCGCTATGTCCTCTGCATCCTGCGGATTTTTAACAATGGACAGCGCAATTCTGTAAACTCTCGCCTGATGTTCATTGATAAAAGCCTCAAAAGCCTTTTCGTCACCTTTTTTTAGCTTTTCGAGATTATCAGTCAAGACAACACCTGCTTTCTGCTAAATATTCTGCGATGATGTTTTCTGTTTGTTCGTATGTTTGTGTTTTCATGATTTCATTTCTGACCTTGGCGGAGCCGCGAAGACCTTTTATGTACCATGCAAGATGTTTTCTTGCTTCTGCTATCGCAATTCTTTCAGGCTTTTCTTTGCACATCTCACGAACCTGCCAAAGCGCTTCGGCAAGGCGTTCTTCGTCTGGAACAAGGGTGTATTTACCCGTTTCAAAATATTCTTTTATGTATTTGAAAATAAACGGATTGCCCTGCGAACCGCGTGCGATCATGAGCCCGTCACACCCTGTCTGTTTTATCATTTCGTCTGCCGATTCGGGTGTGAAAATATCTCCGTTGCCGATTACGGGTATCTTAACGGCTTGCTTTACCTGTGTTATGATGCTTCTGTCGGCTGTTCCCGAATAGAGCTGTTCGCGTGTTCTCGGATGTACTGTTATAAGCGATGCACCGCTTTCTTCAGCGATTTTTGCAAATTCAACGGCATTTATCGTTTCGGCTGTATAACCTGCTCTGAATTTAACTGTTACGGGGCATTTAACGGCTTTTACGGTTGCCTCAATAACTTTTCCTGCCAAAACAGGATTTTTCATAAGCGCACATCCGTCGCCGTTATTTACTATTTTGGGCATAGGACAACCCATGTTTATATCAATAAATGCAGGCTTTCGTTCTTCAACAACTTTTGCGGCGTATGCCATGATCTCGGGCTCGTTGCCAAAAAGTTGTATGCCGATAGGCTGCTCTTCATCTGTGTAGGCGAGCAGCTCGGCTGTTTTTTTATCTTTGTAAAAAATTCCCCTGGAGCTTATCATTTCCGTGCATACAACATCTGCACCGTACTTTCTGCAAAGGCGGCGAAAAGGGGAGTCTGTTATTCCCGCAAGGGGAGCAAGGTAAAGTTTAATATCCATTTTTTTGTTCTGTGTTCGTTAAAGTTATTTATATATCATAATAACATTTTTTCTGACAATTGTCAAGTATAAAAAAGCTCTCCGTCTCCTTTGAGAGACGAAGAGCATAAAATTATTTTGGGGTAAACATATTTTTGACTTTTTCCCAGAAGCCTTCGGAACGTTCGTAGTTCTTTTTGTTGAGCTTGTCGAATTCTTCAAGAAGCTCTTTCTGCTTGGATGAAAGTCCTTTGGGGATCTCAACGATGATTTTAACGTACATATCGCCTCTGCCTTTTGAGTTTATGTACGGAACACCTCTGCCCTTAAAGTTGTAAACAGTACCCGACTGAATACCTTCGGGAATCTTGTGCTTTATCGTCTGACCGTCAACGGTGGGAATATCTATCGAACAACCCAGACATGCCTGAATAAGGGTTATGGGAATGTCCACATAAATATCAAATTCACGTCTTTCAAATATCGGATGCGGATTTACGCTTACTCTTACGTTAAGATTGCCGTCCGAACCGCCGTTTTTACCTGCACCGCCCTTGCCTCTGATCTGAACGGTCTGACCGTTGTTGATACCTGCGGGGATCTTGATATCTTCGGTAAACGATTTTCTTGTCTGACCGCTGCCGTTACAGGTCTTACAGGGATTTTTGATTATTTTACCGCTGCCGCCGCACGCAGAACATACTCTTTCGGTCTGCATACTGCCGAACATTGTCTGAGAGATCTGACGGATACGGCCTGTACCTTTACAGGTCTGACATGTTTCGGGAGAAGAACCTGCCGCAGCACCCGTACCGTTACAGTCTGAGCAATTTACAAGTCTTCTTACGTTTACGGATTTTGTGCATCCGAAAACAGCTTCGAGAAAATCAACGGTAACGGAAACTGTAACATCTTCACCGGGAACAACGTTTGAACGTCTTCTCTGGGATGTAGATGCTCCGCCTCCGAAGAAACTTCCGAATATATCGCCGAGGTCGCCAAAGTCGATGTTTGAATAAGAAACTCCGCCGCCGGGACCGCCGCCGTAGCTCGGGTCTACACCTGCATGGCCGAACTGGTCGTAACGTGCCTTTTTATCTGCATCGGAAAGAACGGAATATGCTTCACCGACTTCTTTGAATTTCTGCTCTGCTTCTTCTTTATTATTGGGGTTAAGGTCGGGATGATACTGCTTTGCAAGCTTTCGGTACGCTTTTTTGATTTCGTCGTCACTTGCATTTCTGTCAACACCGAGAACCTCGTAGTAGTCACGATTGGTTGCCATAAAGCCCTCACAAAATTATTTATCCCAATGAATAAATCGGGATTGTCCCGATTTACCCATTGGTTGTTAAAAAATGATTAGTTGTTGTCTTCGTCAATTACGGTGTATTCGGGTTCGTCACCGTTGCCGCCCTGAGGAGGAACTTCGCCGTCCTGGGGAGCCTGACCTGCAGCCTGCTGCTGAGCGTAAAGCTTTTCAGCAACCTTGTAGAATGCCTGCTGAAGAGCTTCTGTATCAGCTTTGATAGCATCGATATCAGTACCCTTGAGGGTTTCTCTGAGCTTGTTCATGCCTGCTTCCATTTCAGCCTTTTCTTCTTCGGAAACTTTGTCGCCGAGTTCGCCGAGGCTCTTTTCGCACTGATAGATCATCTGTTCTGCATTGTTGCGAACTTCAACTTCTTCTCTGCGCTTCTTGTCTTCAGCTGCATATTTTTCAGCTTCAGCTACTGCCTTTTCAACTTCTTCCTTGGACATGTTGGAGGAAGCGGTAATAGTGATGTGCTGTTCTTTGTTTGTGCCTTTATCTTTAGCGTAAACGTTTACGATACCGTTAGCGTCGATGTCGAATGTAACTTCGATCTGGGGAACCTGCTTGGGTGCCGGGGGAATACCGTCGAGGGAGAATCTGCCGAGAGTTTTGTTGTCGGCAGCCATTTCACGTTCGCCCTGAAGAACATGGACTTCAACGGAAGTCTGACCGTCAGCAGCGGTGGTGAAGATCTGGCTTTTGTTTACGGGGATGGTGGTGTTTCTGTCGATGATTCTGGTGAATACGCCGCCGTATGTTTCAACACCGAGAGAAAGGGGAGTAACGTCGAGAAGAACGAGACCTGTAACGTCGCCGCCGAGAATACCTGCCTGAATAGCAGCACCGATAGCAACACATTCGTCGGGGTTGATACCCTTGTGAGGTTCTTTGTTGATGAATTTCTTGAGAGCTTCCTGAACAGCGGGAATTCTGGAAGAACCGCCTACGAGAAGAACTTTGTCGATCTTTTCAGCAGTAAGACCTGCGTCAGCAAGAGATTTGCGAACGGGGGTCATTGTAGCTTCAACGAGATCTGCGGTAAGTTCGTTGAATTTAGCTCTTGTAAGAGTTACGTCGAGGTGTTTGGGACCTGTAGCATCTGCGGTAATGAAGGGGAGGTTGATGTTGGAAGATGTCATGCCGGAAAGCTCGATCTTAGCTTTTTCAGCAGCTTCTTTAAGTCTCTGCATTGCCATTTTGTCTGCGCTGAGGTCGATACCGCTGTCTTTTTTGAATTCAGCGATAAGGAATTTGATGATTCTTTCGTCGAAGTCATCGCCGCCGAGACGGTTGTTACCGCTTGTTGCGAGAACTTCGAATACACCGTCGCAGATGTTGAGGATGGATACGTCGAATGTACCGCCGCCAAGGTCGTAAACCATGATGTTCTGTTCGTTTTCTTTGTCGATACCGTATGCGAGAGCAGCAGCGGTGGGCTCGTTGATAATTCTCTTAACATCGAGACCTGCGATGATACCTGCATTCTTGGTAGCCTGACGCTGTGCGTCGCTGAAGTATGCGGGAACGGTGATAACTGCTTCGGTAACTTTTTCTCCGAGGTAAGCTTCGGCATCAGCCTTGAGCTTCTGAAGGATCATAGAGGAGATCATTTCGGGAGTATAGTCGGTGTCGTCGATCTTAACTTTTGTGTTTGTACCCATTTCTCTTTTGATGGAGATAATGGTCTTATCGGGGTTTGTGATAGCCTGACGTTTAGCAACCTGGCCTACCATTCTTTCGCCGGTTTTGGAAAATGCTACAACGGAAGGAGTTGTTCTTGCGCCTTCAGCGTTAGCGATAACGACGGGCTCGCCGCCTTCCATGATTGCTACGCAGGAGTTTGTTGTACCTAAGTCGATACCAATAATTTTGGACATTTCTGTGTTTCCTCCAATATATTAATGAGAATTGATTGTTTATTAAAAGAGGTCTTAGTTGACCTTGACTTTTGCGTATCTTACAACTTTGTCGCCGAGCTTGTATCCTTTCTGGAATACGTCAACAACAGAGCCTTCTTCATATTCGTCACATTCGCACTGCATTACTGCTTCGTGAATGTTAACGTCAAATTTTTCACCTTTTTCGCCGATCGGTGTAACGCCGAGCTGCTCGAGAGTTACGGTAAATTTGTTCATTACCGCTTCAACGCCCTTTTTAAGCGGAGAATCTTCTGCGGTTGCCGCGCATGCTCTCTCCATATCGTCGATGATAGGAAGGAATTTTTCAAGCGTATCTGCAACTGCGATCTGGTAAATGCTTTCTTTTTCGGTTTTGGAACGCTTTTTGAAGTTTTCAAAGTCAGCCATAAGTCTTATGAACTTATCTTTGTATTCGTCCGTTTCAACAGCAGATTTAGCTTCCTGTTTTTCTTCGGTCGCTTCTTCGGCAACGGTCGATTCCTCAGCGGAAGCAGTCTCTTCCTCGGCTTCGATCTTCTTGTTCTTGTCTTTTGCCATTATTATATCTCCATTTATTTATTTTACATCTTTAAAGTTTAATCGCGGTCCGTTTGCTCTTTGAGTTGGAGTATAACGTGTTTGCAGCCTGCGATTATTTTTGAATAATTCATTCGTGCCGGGCCGAGAACACCAACGATTATCGGAATCTTGTGTTTCGATCTCGCAGATATAATACCCGTCGGCGTTGTTTTTATAAGATGAGCATCTTCGCCGATCTTTATATCTATGCCGTCATCGTCTGTCTGAAGCAGTTCGTCGAGAATATCTTCGCGTCTGTCAAGAAGCTGCATATATTCGCGTGCCGTTTCGATATTTGCAAATTCGGGATACGAAAGCAGGTTGGAGCCGCCCGAAATACAAAGCTCATATGATTTTATACTGTTGACAAGATCAACAACCGGGACTATAACACAGCTGTATTCGGGACAGAATCTGTTCATTTCATCCTTGAACAGCATTACGCGGACACCGTTTATCTCGTTTACCGGAAAACCCGCAAATACCGAGTTGAGAATATTGCTGAGCTTCTGAGCATCGTCAATTGTTATGTCCTGCTCCACTCTTGTGAAAACAGATTTAACTGATCCCGATGCGCTTACTGCCATTATCGCAATAGTTTTCTTGCCTGCAGGCATAACTTCAAAAGTGAAGCATCCGTCTTCGTAAAGAGGGGAGGCTGTGAAAACAGTGCATCCCGAAAATTCCGCAAGACGTGTTGCCGCATCCTTCATGGCTTCGATCAAGCCTACGCTTGCTCTTACCGCAGGCACAAGCAGACGAAGATCGTCTTCCGTTAACGAATACCTGTTGATCGAATCTTTTGCAAATAACCGAAGCCCTTCCTGTGAGGGGATTCGACCCGCAGATGTGTGTGGCTTGCACAGCAGACCCATCTTTTCAAGCTCGAGCATTTCGCTTCGGATCGTTGCCGAAGATACGTTAAGCCCGGATCTTTCGATCAATGCTTTTGAACCGACAGGCTCACCTGTTGAGATATATTCGGAGATTACTATATCCAGTATCTGCTTTTTTCTGTCATCAAGTGCCACGAATATAACCTCACTTTCAGGCATCTTACCAAGCTTTTTGTTTTTACATTTTAGCACTCACTCGGTAAGAGTGCTAATCAATGCACATAATGTATCACTTTTTGAAGGATTTGTCAAGTGAAAAAAGGTCTTTTTTATAAATTATTTTTTTAGTTCAAAATTCTGACACAGATAAACGGGCGATAATAATAAAAATTGCATAGTAAATACAGTTTATGTACTAATATCAAAAAACACGGGGTATTAAAGTACCCCGTGTTCTTTAAAAAAGCTCATAAGCTTTTGCTGATATTCTTCTGTTGCAACGACATACGCAAATCCGTGAGTCGCTTCGGGAACGATCATAAGTTCCTTTGGGCTGTTGCATGCTTCATATATCTGTTTGCCCATATAAGTGGGAACAAATTCGTCTTTTTCGCCGTGGGCAAGAAACAGGGGGATCTTTGTTTTTGCTATCTCTGTTCTTGCATCGCAATCCGTAAAACCGTATTTTGCGATAAGTTTAGCCATAAAGCTTATCGTGTAAATAAGCGGAAATGTCGGTAGCTTGTAGTAGGCTTTCATTGTATGAGCTATTTCTTCTTTGGGAGAGGTGTACGGGCAGTCTGCGATCATTGCCTTTACATTTTCAGGCAGGTCAAGGCTTGATGTCATGCAAACTGTTGAAGCACCCATTGATACACCGTCGAGAACTATCGGATACTTTTTGCCGCAAAGATCGTCTATGTAATTTATCCAGTCACGCAGGTCGTATCGGTCAAGAACACCGAAGGTTATGTATTTGCCGTCGCTTTGTCCGTGAGCACGGCGGTCGTAAAAGAGAAAATTAAATCCATGTTCTCCGTAAAACTTAACAACAGACGAAAATTCTCTTTCCGGCCATGAACGGTAACCGTGAACAAGAATAACAGTGGCTTTTGCATCCTTTGCTCTGTAAAATCTTCCGCGAAGAGTAAGCCCGTCAAATGTTTTGAGGGTAAGAGGCTCGTATTCCTGTGTTGAAAGCCATTCTTTGCCTTCTTTTTTCATTTCACGGTATTTTTGCTGATATTTTGTTACAGAGGTCAAGGGACGTTTTCTGTCGTTTGATCTTGTTTTTTCATCGGATGTTCGGATTATACACATTTTAAATCCGATAATTGTTCCTATAACAGTGTAAAGAATAAACAGTGCCGCTATTGCCGAAACGGTAATGATAAAAATATCCATTTCTATTCGCTCTTTTCTGTCGAATTTATTCGTGCATAGTGAAACATCCACTGCTGGATTATTCCGGCATCCTTGCCGAAACGTGTTTCGTCAAAATCATCTCCGTATATTTCTGTCATAACACGCTTTATCCATACATCCTTCGGAAACGCTTCGCTTCGTTCAAAGCCGAAAAGCAGGATGCAATCGGCAACCTTTGGTCCGACACCTTTTATGCACATCAGGGCTTTTCTTGCACTGTCTGTTTCAAGTGCCGTAATCTTTTCAAAATCTATTTCGCCCGAAACGATCCTGTTTGCCGCGTCTGCGATATACTTGTCACGAAAACCTGCTTTTATCGGTCCGAGAGCTTCAACGGATATTTTTTTGAGACTGTCGTTTGTCGGAAATGTGTAAAGGGTTTTACCTTCAAACTCAATAGGATCTCCGAACAGCATGCAGAAATGCTCGATTATCTTTTTTATTCGTTTAATATTATTGTTTGAAGAGATGATGAATGAAATGGTCGCTTCGCACGGCTCCTGACGAAGAATACGGATGCCTTTGCCGAACTGCGATGCCTTTTTTATGTATTCGTCATCATCAAATCTTTTAACAACGTCTGAATAATCAACATCCAGAGAAAGATATTTAAGCCATATATTTTCTATGTCTTCAACATCCGCTCCTTTTATGTATATGCAGCCATCGCCCTGAATGAAACGTACAGCTTTGCCGTATGCAACGCCGATATATCCGTTTCCGTCATCGTTCCAGCGAAAGCATTGACCGCACTCGAAGGTGTCTTTTAAAGAGATGTCTGTCGGAGTTATCTGGAAATATTTCTCCGATAATTTAATAATGTCGGGAAAAATTTCAAAAACCCCCTTTCTTTTTATGTAAAAATAGTATATAATGATAGATAAGATATTTATTTAAGGATTTTAACTATGGGAAAACTTTCATTTCTTATTCGCCGTTTAAGGTATATGCATTACGATAAATTTTTTGCCACCGCAAAACAGCTTCACGAAAAAACGGGCAAATCTTCCATTTTTCTTCTTTGCGATATGGCAAACTGTGCTGTCAGATACGGTGCCGGCTACGTTGATTACCGTATTGCCGAAATGTACAAGCTTTCGGGCAAACAGCGCAAGACCGTTATAACAAGAGGTATTTCAAATAAAATAGTTGCCGAGATGAATCCAAAAGAATATTGGCATCATTTCGATAATAAAACAGAGTTCAACGCTCTTTTTGCCGAACACATAAAGCGCGAATGGTTCGATCTTTCCACAGGAACAAAAGAAGCATTCGATAAATGGCTCGAAGGTAAGGGGATACTTGTTGCAAAGCCCCTTGACGGTTCAAGCGGCAGGGGTGTAAAGAAGATCCGTCCCGAAAATTACCGAAATGAGCCCGATCTTTATGCCAAGCTCAAGGCTGAGGGTACGGGTATTATCGAAGAATGTGTTATTCAGCATGATGCGATAAATGAGATCAATCCGTCTTCTGTTAACACCATAAGAATAGTTACTCTCAACGGTCCGAAGAAAAACGGTATCGTTTATGCCTGCATACGTATCGGTCAGAACGGTACCGATATGGATAATGTTGACTGCGGCGGTATGGCATGCAGAATAGATCTTGAAAGCGGAACTATCTCAACAAACGGTGCGGACAAGCAGGGTAATGTTTATGAAAAGCATCCCGAAAGCGGTGT
>CAJGDF010000038.1 GCA_904502105.1 uncultured Clostridia bacterium | reverse complement strand
CCATGAGAAGAACAACTCTCGATATTCTTGAGAAATTCAGAGCAGCAGGCGGTACAGTTGTTTTCATGGGTGATTGTCCGAAATATGTAGATGCTGTTGAATCTGATGCCGTTTCAGCACTTTTTGAAAAATCCGTAAATGTTGCTATTTCAAGAGATTCTCTCGTGGGTGCTCTCGAAAAATTCAGATCCGTTGAAATTCGTGAATCAAGCGGTAATATTTCAGATAAACATATCTACAACTACCGCAAGGATAATGATTGCAGCTGGCTCTTTATTTGTAACGGTAAAGCTGTTGAAAATTATACCGGTCAGTATCATCAGGCTAAAAGATGTAAGATCAAGATCAAGGGTGAATTTACTCCGATGATCTATGATACTATTCTCGGTACTGTTGAAGTTGCGGATTATACTGTTGAAAAGGGTTATACTATCGTAAATAAATCTCTTTATGCATATGACAGCCTTCTTTTGAAGCTTATTCCTTATGATTCTACTGTTGCATACGTTAAACCCGAAGAAAAGAAGCTTGTTAAAACTCATTATTGCAAGAAACCTGTAAATTATACTCTTTCCGAACCCAATGCGTTCCTTATCGATGCTGCAGAATGGCGTGTTGACTCAAAAGATCTTCTTTCTGATGAAGCATGGGAGGAAAATGAGGAAATTCTCAAGGTTTGTGTTAAAGCAACCGAAAAAGCAGGTATTCCCGCATACACAGGTGCTCAGCCCTGGGTAGAACCCCACGAGGTACTGTCTCATTACGTTGATCTGCGTGTTGTATTTGATTCGGAGATCGATTATGATGGCGCTTATCTTGCAATCGAAAATGCGCCTCTTTGCGATGTTATTCTTAACGGTGTTAAAGCAGGTAAAGAAACATATGGCTATTTTGTTGATGAATGTATCGAAAAAATAGCTCTTCCGAAGATCGTTAAAGGCGAAAATATTCTTCTTATCAGAACGCCTATCGGTGTAAGAACAAAAGTGGAATGGTGCTATATTCTCGGTCAGTTCGGTGTAAATGTTGTCGGTTGTGAAAAAACAATTAAAGCACTTCCCGAAAAACTCGGTTATTCATCTGTTGTAAATCAGAACCTTTCATTCTATTCCGGTAATATCGAATATACCGAGCAGATCGAAACACCCGACTGTGAGCTTGAGGTTAAGATCTCAGAATATCAGGGTGCGCTCGTTCGAGTATTCCTTGATGGAGAAGATAAGGGCGTTGTTGCATTTGATCCGTACAGACTTAATCTCGGCAGAGTCAGTGCCGGTACTCATACCATTACATATAAGTTGTTCGGAACAAGAGCAAACGCTTTCGGTTCTGTACATAATGCAAGCCCCATCAGCAGATGGTTCGGTCCGTCTCATTGGCATGAAGGCGGAGATAACTGGTGTTATGAATACCGTTTGAGAGATCTTGGTATTCTTGCAAGCCCGATCGTTGAAATGTACGAATAATCATTTTCAAAACAACAGAATATTATAAATTGTACCGCCTGAACATTCTTCGGGCGGTATTTCTATGGGAAAATACTTAAATTGTTAACATATATTCATTAATTATTCATTGATTTTTGAGCGTAAATAAGATATAATTTTGCGGTACGCGAAAATTTATGAAGGAGATTTTTATGAATATTACTCGTCGTGCTCCGTCAAACGGACTTCAATCCTTGATTGCGGCTGCTGCCGGTTTTATAAAGAATAATACGGTTCTTGCCATTGCGGCTCTTGCTGCTGCGGTAACATCCGTTATCGTCCCTCCGGACAGTGAATATCTTTCTTATTTTGATTTTAAAACGCTTACATGTCTTTTCTGCACTCTTGCAGTTATATGTGCTCTTAAAAATATTAAGTTTTTTACAACTATTGCAAAACGTATTGTTAAAGCGACAGGCAACCTCAGGGCTGCGGTTACCGCTATCGTTTTTATAACTTATTTCGGCTCGATGCTAATTGCAAACGATATGGCTCTTATTACGTTTCTCCCGCTTGGATATATCGTTCTTTCTTCAACGGGAAACGAGAAACATATGCCCTTCGTTTTTATTTTGCAGAATATCGCGGCAAACCTTGGCGGTATGTTGACGCCGTTCGGAAACCCGCAAAACCTCTATCTTTACACTAATTTCTCTATTCCTACCGCGGAATTTATGCTTATAATGCTCAAGCCCTTTATCGTGGCTTCTGTGCTGATTCTCGGCTGCTGTTTATCTGTAAAAAAAGAAAAGATAGAGCTTACCGAAAAGGTTGATAACCGTCTTCCTGCGAGCAGAACATCTGTTTATATTGTTCTTTTTGTCCTTTCCATTGCAATCGTTTTTAACATTATTCCGTATCTTCTCGGCTTGGCGATAATTCTTGTTTCGCTTATGTTTATGGACAGAAAAGCTCTCGGTTCTGTTGACTATCCCTTGCTTTTAACGTTTGTATTCTTCTTTATTTTTGCAGGAAATATGGCGCGTATCCCCGAAGTTAACGCTCTTTTCTCTTTCTTGCTTTCTAAAAATACGCTTCTTTTCAGTGTTCTTTCATGTCAGGTTATCAGTAATGTTCCGTCGGCGGTTCTTCTTTCTCAGTTCACTGAAAATTATGCCGATCTTCTTGTCGGTGTAAATATCGGCGGCACCGGAACACTTATCGCATCTTTGGCAAGCTTGATAACTTTCAGAGAATATATGAGCCATAATCCCGGATGTGCAGGAAGTTATATCTTGAAATTTACAGTGTTCAATTTTGCTTTCCTTGCAGTTTTGGTTGTATTTTGTTTGATCTTTTAAATGAAAATCCCTCCGTAATAAAACGGAGGGATTTTTTTATGACTCTATAATTTTTATAACAAAAGAAAGGAGGTAAACAACACCCTTATTACTTTAATAACTGAGGTTTAAAATGACTAAATTTATTTACACTGTTATTATATTTCTATTTGTCTGATTAACTTAAAAATTATCTGTAATAAATATTACTAAAGTCGTTAACTTTTATGATTGTAAAAATAACTTACTCAATCAAATTAAATATTCTGTTTTTGTTTATAAATATATATCAACTAAATTTTCCATCTGTTTGACCGAAATAAATTACCTTTAGCTTACCGAATAGGGAACCTATTGTCCTGATATCTTACTTAACTGTTTTCAGTTTATTCTAAGGTTTGACTTACAAATCATTTGGAAGACCGTCGCCTAATCGGGCGCTCAATCTTTTGACAGATCTGAATAGGTATTCGTTCTAATATATCTCCTGAATTTTCGGTATAAACTCTTCGTAACCGTTCCTGCCTCAAGCTTCATTGCTTTTCCGTATTTTACGGATCCGGAAGTGTGCGAATCGGCAAAATAAAAAGTCTTACAGATACGTTGCGGATCTCATTTCCTCTTTCACCGAAAACTCGATCCTTTTCTTCAGTTGGATCATTTCTTTTTTCGAGAGACCTTTTCTCTGCGGACCAAAATTGTCAACGGTTATTGATCTGAGAGAAAAGATCCCTCGAAAAAGATGCTATGGTTTCGTCGTTCATGGGTCTAATCCCTCCCTTTCCGAGTAGATATTCCGAATTGCGATCCCACAGTCGAACCTCAAACTTTTTACAAGCTTTCGTCTTTACTGAGGCGCTGTTAATACAAAATACGTTACTGTGTATCACATCTTCGTGTCTCTTTGTTGACTATATTGTATCACAAATATGTTTCCTTGTCAATAGGCAAAATTAACAAATCACATATTCAATTTTGAATATTTTGATGTATAAAATAGATAAAAAAATAACCGCCTGTCAACCCGGACAGACGGTTTTTTGTGTTTAGTTGTTTTCGTAGATCGTAAGCTTGTGTAGTGCTCTTGAACAAGCAACATAAAGCAACTGTTTTTCTTCGCTGCTTTCTGCAAATTCGTTCTTATCCGGAATAATTACGCCGTCAAACTCCAAGCCTTTCGTGAGATAAACAGGGAGAATATATGTCTTTCCGGGGATAATAACCGAGTTTGTGTTGATGTATTTTGCTTCAACGCCTTTGTTTTTCATCATTGAGTAGATTTCACGCGCGTGTTCTTCGTCTTTGCAGATAACAGCATTTGAATAAAGTCCTTCTTTTCTCAAAGAATTTATCTTGTTCGCAATCGAAGAAGCAAGATCATTAGTTTTAACAAATTCCGGTTCATCACCGTGTCTGTCGAGATATTCTGCATCAATCGGGTCTTTTTTGAACTGATTGATGAAATTGTTTATCTCAACGGTGGATCTGTAACTCTTTTTAAGATTGAATTTTCTGCAGTTTCTTGCGGGAATGTAATTTTCTATTTCCGCAATCGATCCAAGGTGCGGTGTTAATGCCTGGTTAACGTCGCCGAGAATTGTGAATCTTGCTCCGTAACAAAGCTTTGCGAGGATCTTGTAGATTATAGGGGGATAGTCCTGCGCTTCATCAACAACGACCTGATGCATTTTATATTGCTGGGGGATTTTGCCTGTAAGCAGGCTGATGTAAACGATACAAAGCATATCTTCAAAATTCAGATGCCCTGTTTTATACGTTGCCATTGTTTTTTCGTATTCTTCTTCAGAATAATTTTTAAGAGCGCTGAGATAGAGTTCCGTTGCATCAACAGTGAACATAGAGGTTATTTCTTCTGTTAATCTCGCAATATTAGCACCCCAGAAGCGAAGCTTTTCTTCGTTTATTTCATCTTCTGTAAACTGCTGAGCGGCAGCCGCTGCCTGTCGTCTGAATTTAGCAACAAATTCAGCAAGCTTTTTTTCTTTAAATCCGTCTTCATTTTCGATATAATCGAGAATTCTGCCAAGGATCTTGTTTTTTCTTATCTCGCTGTTGTAACCCTTGAAATCTTCATAGAAAAATTTACGGAGTTTCTTTTCTGTAAGAATAACTTCGCCGATGAATTTAAGATCGCGGAAGGCTGCATTGCTGATATGATCGTCAAGATATTTTTCAAGGAAGATTGAAAAATCATCGGAGCCCTTAAGCTTTACCGAAGCAAATCTTTCGGGGGATTTTCTGACTGATTCATTTTGTTCTGTGAGATTTCTGTAGAACATATCGTTCTGGGTTGGAATATAATCGACCTTATATTTCTCGGATGCACCGAAATCCTCTTCATCTTCTTCGTTTATTTCCGCTTCCTTTTCCTTTTGCTTCTTCAGCTTTTCTTCAGCAGTTTCGGGGAAAAGAAGTCCGTCAAAGAAATCGTAAAAGTCGGTCTGAACAACTCTGTCTTCGCCGAGCTCTGGAAGTACGTCAGCAATATATGAACTGAAAACTCCGTTCGGGGAAAAGATCGTTATATTTTCGGATGTGAGTGAATTTCTGTGCTTGTAAAGAAGATATGCGAGTCTGTGAAGAGCTATCGATGTTTTACCGCTGCCTGCAACACCCTGAATAAGAAGCAGGTCGCCCGAAAGGTCACGGATTATCGCATTTTGTTCTTTCTGTATGGTCGTAATGATCGTTTTAAGCTTGAGATCCGCTGTCTTTCCGAGTTCTTCCTGAAGAACACTGTCGTCGATAGCTATATCGCTGTCAAACATAAATTCAAGCTCAGATTTTTTGATCTTGAACTGTCTTCTCAACGTAAGATCAACGTTTATATCTCCGTACTGCGTTTTGTACGATGTTTTTCCGAGAGGAGAGTCGTAATACATCGAGCTTATGTCCGCACGCCAGTCGCAAACAAGAACATCAGCGCCGTCAATCAAAGATAAGTAACCGATGTATATGCTTTCTTCTTCTTTTGAACCCTCTTCAATAAAGTCGAGTCTTGCAAAATATGGGGATATCCTCATTTTTTCAAGACCCTTCAGACGCTTCAGGAAGTCGTAATAACGGTTTACTTCCGTCTGTTCGGTCATTGTTATCTGTGTAAGTTCAAAAAGATCGTGGGGGTTGTAGTCTCCGTGCATCTGGTCGTCCCACATTCGTCTGCGCATTTCTGCGATCTGACCTTTTATGTCGGAAGAAGTTTCTGCAAACTCCTGTTCCATAGCATCTATCTTTGCTATGACAGATGCAAGATATTTCTTTTCAGCTGAAAGACTTTTATCCATTTGTTCTCCGTGAAAATAATGTTTTGTAGTTGAAAATACGGAAATTACGTCCGTCTGTTAACCGAACGTAATTTCCGGTTTCATAATTAGTCTATTATATGGTCGCAGTACATACAAGCCGTTTTACCGTCAGGTGTTTTGTATGTAAGCAAGGGAAGATAGTTTTCTGTTTTGGTTACGCAAACATTGCTCTTGCAATGCTGCTCTCTCGGCAGATCCATGTATTTTTCGATATCAAGAGATTCTTTTTCGCCTTCACGTGCTTCAAGCATCTTCATGATAAGTGCCATTCTTACGTAAAGACCGTTCTGTACCTGCTTGAAATACATTGCTCTCGGATCGTAGTCAACCTCTTCCGTTATCTCGTCAACACGGGGGAGGGGATGAAGAACGATCATGTCTGATTTTGCCATGTCCATTTTCTCTTTGTCGAGAATATAAAGACCGCTCTGTGCTTTATACTGTTCTTCGGATTCAAAACGTTCTTTCTGAATTCTTGTCATATAAAGAACATCAAGCTTGTCCATGCACTCTTCGAGAGATGTTACCTCATAAACAGTGTTTCCGTTTTCTCTGAGAGCGTCTATGATATGGCTCTGCAAAGCAAGAGATTCTGTTGAAATAAGGTAATAGGTGTTTTTGCCGAGCGTGTTGAGCGCTCTGAGCAGAGAGTGTACTGTTCTTCCGTTCTTGAGGTCACCGCAAAGACCGATCGTAAGACCTGAAAGGGTATCTTTTTTCTGTCTGATGGTGAACATATCAATGAGGGTCTGTGTAGGATGGAAATGACCGCCGTCACCTGCATTGATTATCGGACGTGAAGAAAAGAGGGATGCCGCGAGGGCTGCACCTTCTTTGGGGTTTCTCATTGCTATTATGTCTGCATAGCAAGAGATTATCGTTATTGTATCTTTGAGATTTTCTCCCTTGGAAACAGAGGAGTTTTCAGGATTATCAAATCCGATTACATTTCCGCCGAGACGGAGCATTGCTGTCTGGAAAGAAAGCATGGTTCTGGTTGAAGGTTCGTAGAAAAGTGTTGCAAGGATCTTTCCTTTACATGCCTCTGAATAGTTTGCGGGATTTTTCTTGATATCTGCCGCAAGAGAGTATATGCCTTCCCACTCTTCTGCTGTAAGTTCATTGAAATCTACGAGATGACGAAGTGACATTTTTTATTATCTCCTTTCATTGACCCTGTTTTTATCTGTAAAACAAAATATATAATGCGTATGTTATGATTGCGGAAAAAAGTGTGCTTAAAACTTTGCCGCCTATGTATTTTTTTAACGAAAGCCCTTGCGGGATCACTGCCGCGGCAACCTGACAGTGTACCGAAAGCCCGGACCAGCTGAGAATCAGCGATGTTATTACCGCTTGTTTTATTCCTGATCCACCGGCAGCTGTATTCTTTACGCCTGTGGAAAATTCCACAAATCCGCAGAGCAGCGCCTCAAAATCATTTTGATATAAGCCTGCTTTGCCGAATATCAGATTCAACATTTTTGCAATATACGGGATTATTCCGTAATGCATGAGCATTTCTGATATAACCGCAAAAAATACAATAAATGCGCTGATATACAAAGCTGTCAGTGCCGATGATGTGACAGCAGAAACGACAGAACTTAAAAAAGATACATTTGATGTTGACTCATTCTTTATCGTTTCATACGAAAACCCATTTGTTTTGCTTCTGCCGAATATTATACCTGTCAGAATAAGAGCTGCCGATTGTGAAATAAATAATAATACTCCTATTTTAACATCATTCCAGAAAATTCCGCCTACTGTTCCGATAACGAAAGCAGGACTTGCTCCGTTGCAGAAAGTCAGCAGTGTTTCTGCCTGTGTTTTGGTACATTTGCCGCTTTTACAGAGCTCTGCCGCAGTTTTTGCACCTATCGGGAAACCCGAAATAAAGCCTAATATAATGGCTGTTGAACATTCTGCCGAAACACCGAAAACCGGCTGCATTATCTTGCCGAAAATCCTTGCACATATGTCCGAAAACCCTGAATATACTGCAAGCGACGAAAAAACAAGAAAAGGTAAAAGTGACGGAATGATCGTTTTAATGCAAAAGTCGAGAGCATTTGCTCCTGCCAAAACCGCATCGTCCGGCGCCGAAAGCAAAGCAAAAATACCGGCAAGAGGTAAAAGTAAAACAAAATATTTTTTCATAGACCACCGATAAAATTTTTATTGATGGTCTATTATATTCGGTTTAAACGTAAATTATCTGATTCTGTCGCCGATCTTTGCGTTTTCGTCGAGGAAGATAACGTTGATGATGTCGTTGCCGTCCTCATCTTTATGAGAGGATGCGAGGAGCATACCGCGGCTTTCTTCTCCGCGAAGTTTTGCGGGAGCAAGGTTTTTAACGATAGCAACTTTCTTGCCGATAAGATCTTCGGGCTTATAGCATTTTGCAATACCTGAAACGATCTGGCGTTCTTCGTAGCCGAGGGTTACCTTGAGCTTGTAAAGCTTATCGCTCTTTGCTACCTTTTCGCATTCGAGGATCTGTGCAACACGAAGCTCGATCTTCATAAAGTCATCGATAGTTATCTGCGGAAGCTCGGGCTCAGCAACAGGTTCTTCCTTTTTCTCCTCAGCCTTGGGCGCAGCAAAAGCTTCAAAGAATTTTTCAGCGTCTATTCTTGCAAAGAGATTTTCGCCTTCGCAAACCGCTGTGCCGTTTTCGATATGACCGAATGTTTTAACGGTCTCATAATCGGTCTTGTCTGTGCCGAGAGTTTTGATTATCTTATCGCAAGTGGACGGCATGATGGGGGAGAGAAGAATTGCGCAGATTCTGATGCTCTCTGCGAGGTTGTAAAGAACTTCGTCGAGACGAGCCTTTGTTTCTTCGGATTTAGCGAGGATCCAAGGGGTTGTTTCATCGATATATTTGTTGCATCTGCGGGCAATATTCATAATTGCTTCGATGCAGTCGCTCATTCTGAATTCTTCAAGACAAGCCTCTGCCTGTGTATATGCTCCGATAACGGTGCTCTTGAGATCTTCGTCAATGTCTGCACTTGCGCCGGTTGCGTTGATTATGCCGCCGGAGTATTTTTTGATCATTGCAACAGTTCTGGAAACAAGGTTGCCGAGTGTGTTTGCAAGATCAGAGTTGTATTTTTCGATAAGTGTTTCGTATGTTATAGAGCCGTCTGCTGTATACGGCATTTCGGAGAGCAGATAGTATCTTACAGCATCTGTGCCGAAGAAGTTTACGAGATCATCCGCGTAAATTACATTGCCTCTCGATTTGGACATCTTATCTGTTCCGAAAAGAAGCCAGGGATGACCGAATACCTTCTTGGGAAGGGGTTCGCCGAGTGCCATGAGCATGATGGGCCAGTAAATTGTGTGGAAACGGAGAACGTCTTTACCGATAACATGAACATCTGCGGGCCAGTATTTCTTGTAAAGGCTGTCTTCTTCATTCATGAAGCCGAGAGCGGTGATGTAGTTTGAAAGCGCATCGATCCAAACGTAAACAACGTGCTTGTCATCAAAGTCAACGGGAACACCCCATTTGAAAGAGGTTCTTGAAACACAGAGATCCTGAAGACCGGGCTTGATAAAGTTGTTGACCATTTCTTTTTTGCGGCCTTCGGGATAAATAAAGTCGGGATTAGCTTCGATATAATCTTCGAGCTGCTTCTGATATTTGGAGAGGCGAAGGAAGTACGCTTCTTCTTTTGTTTTAACAACCTCTCTGCCGCATTCGGGACATTTGCCGTCAACAAGCTGAGTCTCTGTCCAGAAAGATTCGTCGGGCTTGCAGTACCAGCCTTCGTATTCGCCTTTGTAGATGTCGCCCTGTTCGTAAAGCTTTTTGAATATCTTCTGAACGGCTTTTTCGTGGATCTCATCGGTTGTTCTGATGAAACCGTCGTATTTTATTTCGAGAAGATCGTAAACTCTTTTGATGTCGTTGGTTATACCGTCAACCCATTCTTTGGGTGAAACGCCTGCTTTTTTTGCGCAGTCTTCGATCTTCTGACCGTGTTCGTCTGTACCTGTAAGAAAGAATACGTCGAAGCCTTGCATTCGTTTGAACCTCGTTACCGCATCTGTAAAGACAATCTCGTAGGAGTTACCGATGTGCGGTTTTTGTGAGGTGTAAGGGATAGCTGTCGTGATATAGTATTTTTGTTTTTCCATTTTTTCAACGTTCCTTTCGTTAAATTTTTATCGTCGGATAACAATCGATATATTATATCACAATTCTTTCCGAAAGTCAATGGATAGTGTTGATATTATCATTATGATTTTACTTACTTTGTTTTTTTCTTTTGAAGTATTTTTTTTCTTATTATTTTCTTCTTTTAGTGTATCTTCATCGTTTGGTAAGTCTAGTTCTTTTTTTGTTGATGATTTAACTTCATTATCTTTTATT
>CAJGDF010000037.1 GCA_904502105.1 uncultured Clostridia bacterium | reverse complement strand
GGCGACGGCGCTTTCTTAAAGGGCGCGACTAATCGTACGAAGGCGCTTATGAAAAAAGTTCAAGGACTTTTTGCGATTGAGCGTCAATTTGGTGGTGTACTTGATATCGACACGTCCACCGTTTCTTCGCTTACGAGTTTTTCGCCTGGATATATTGATAAAGAAAACGAACTTATCGTTGGTATGCAGACCAACAGACCTCTCAAGAGAGGTGTTAACCCCTTCGGCGGCATCAGAATGGCTCGCCAAGCTTGCGAAGCATACGGTTATAAATTAAGCACAAAAATAGAAGAGGAATTCAAATTCCGTACAACACATAACGACGGCGTTTTCCGTGCATACACCGATGAAATGCGTCAGGCACGTAAAAGCCATATCATAACAGGTCTTCCCGATGCATACGGCAGAGGCAGAATCATCGGTGACTACAGACGTGTTGCACTTTACGGTGTTGACAGACTTATCGCTGAAAAGAAAAAAGACAAGGAAGCTCTTTCCGATAAAACATTCAACGCAGATATCGTTCGTCTTGATGAAGAACTTTTCCAGCAGATCGCATTTCTCGGTTATATGAAAGAAATGGCTGCTATGTACGGTTATGATATCAGCGAACCTGCAAGCAATGCAAGAGAAGCTATTCAGTGGACTTATTTTGCATACCTCGGCGCGATCAAGGAACAGAACGGCGCAGCTATGTCCCTGGGCAGAGTAAGCACCTTCTTTGATATTTATATCGAACGCGATATTGCAAACGGAATTCTTACCGAAGAAACAGCTCAGGAGCTCATCGACGATTTCGTTATGAAGCTCAGAATTGCACGTCACCTCCGTACCCCCGAATATAACGAACTTTTCGGCGGCGACCCGATGTGGATAACAGAGGCTGTCGGCGGTATGGGTGAAGACGGAAGAACTCTTGTAACCAAAAACAGCTTCCGAATCCTCAACACCCTTTATACTCTCGGTTCTTCACCCGAGCCTAACATCACCATTCTCTGGTCAACAGCTCTTCCTGAAAACTTCAAGAAATTCTGTGCAAAAGTTTCCGCAGACACAGACTCCATTCAGTATGAAAACGACGATATTATGCGTCCTATCTACGGTGACGACTACGCTATCGCATGCTGTGTTTCCGCAATGAAGGTAGGCAAGCAGATGCAGTTCTTCGGTGCAAGATGCAACCTTGCAAAGCTCCTTCTTCTTGCTATCAACGGCGGTTTTGACACCTCAAGCAAAATGCATATCGGTCCTCAGATGCCCGTAATGGAAGGCGACAAGCTCGACTTCGACGAAGTTATGACCAGAATGGATACATATATCGCTTGGCTCAGCCATCTTTACGATAATACAATGAACGTTATTCACTATATGCACGATAAATATGCGTATGAAAAGACACAGATGGCTCTTCACGACACCGATGTCGGCAGATTCATGGCTTTCGGTATAGCAGGTCTTTCTGTTGTTGCTGACTCTTTGAGTGCGATCAAATTTGCAGACGTTCACCCCATTAAAGACGAAAACGGTTTCATTGTTGATTTCAATACAGTCGGCAACTTCCCCAAATACGGTAACGATGACGACCGTGTTGACCTTATCGCAAAAGAAATGGCTCATAAAATGATTACTGAGCTCCGCAAGACCCCCACATACAGAAATGCGGAACATACCCTCTCCGTTCTTACAATAACCTCCAACGTAGCTTACGGTAAGAACACAGGTGCTACCCCCGACGGAAGAAAGAATGCTGCTCCGTTCGCGCCCGGTGCTAACCCGATGCACAACAGAGAAGAAAACGGTGCGCTTGCTTCTCTTAACTCTGTTGCAAAAATCAGTTACGATGACTGCCGTGACGGTATTTCCAACACATTCTCCATTACTCCCGATGCTCTCGGAAGAACAGGCGAAGAAAGAATTACAAATCTTGTTTCTATACTTGACGGTTACTTTGCAAAGAAGGCTCACCACATCAACGTTAATATAATGAACAGAGAAACTCTTCTCAAGGCATACGAAAATCCCGAAGAATATCCGAATCTTACCATTCGAGTATCGGGCTATGCGGTTAACTTCTGCAAGCTTTCAAGAGAACAGCAGCGTGAAGTTATCAGCCGTACATTCCACGAAGCAATATGAGTATAGGGAAAATACACTCTATTCAAAGCCTCGGTACGCTTGACGGCCCGGGAGTAAGATTTGCGGTATTTTTACAGGGATGTAATCTGAGATGTTCCTGCTGTCATAATCCCGACACATGGGAAATGAATGGCGGAACAGAATACTCTGCTGAAGATATTGTAAAAAAAGCTGTGCGATATAAAGAATATTTCGGCAAAGACGGCGGACTTACTTTTTCAGGCGGCGAACCGCTTCTTCAGGCAGAATTTGTTAAAGAGGTATTCGAGTTATGCCATAAAGAAGGCATAAACACCTGTCTTGACACTTCGGGCAGTATTCTTAACGACAAAGTTAAGGATATGCTTGAACACACAGACCGTGTTCTTCTTGACATAAAATATACTGATGATGAGCTTTACAAAAAGCATGTCGGATGCGAAATGCAAAAACCGCTTGATTTTCTTGAATATCTTAACGAAAAAAAGATTGCAACAACGATTCGTCACGTTGTCATCCCAACCGTTAACGACAATGAAGAAAGTATGATACGTCTGCACGAAATTGCTCAAACGCATAAATGCATAGACAAGATCGAACTTTTGCCGTTCAAGAAAATGTGCAGCATAAAATACGAAAAGCTCGGAATAGCTTTCCCGTTTGCAGATAAACCCGAACCGACAAAAGATGATATAAAAAAATTTGAATCTCTTTTTGAAGGATTCGACAGATAAAAGAACAGCCAACACATTGAAGTGTTGGCTGTTTTTTACATATTATCAGGAATGGCTTCTGTACTGCAAACAACGGCAGCGCTCCTTTTTGCGGCGAAAGAGATGGATTTGGGGATATCGTTACATTCAAAATATTTATGAAGGAACGAGGCACCGTAACAATCCCCTGCCCCGACCGTTGATACAACATCTACTTTTTCGGGAATATCGGACTGATACTCTATGCCGTTAACGTAATCGTAAACGATCGAACCTTTTTCTCCGAGAGTGTATAGAAAAAGCTTGATATTCGGAAAAGATTTGCTTAATGCGGTCTCAAACGGTAAGATACTTTCATCAATAATTTTTGTTTGTTTTACAAACTTAACGTCCTCATCGCTCATTTTAACTATATCAGCCGTTTCAAGGCAAAGCTTTAATCCGTCAACGCTGAAATTGCCCTCTCTGATATTAACATCACAGAAAATATTTTTAAATTCAATATTTTCAAGCAATAATTTAAGAGATCTTTCGGATACGGGCATACGTTGACCAAGAGTATTAAAATAAAGGACATCAAACGATTTTTCTTTGACAGAATTCAATGTTTCTGATGTTACATTAATATTATCATAAGCCGTATCTGTAAGCAGACAATAAGACGGTATCTTTTTTTCGTCGAGCGTTACAAGGCATTGACCCGTTTGTTTATCCGAAATCAGGACATAATCTTTTTTCATTCCGTATTGCTCGATTTTTCTGATTGCATCCGAACCAAGGCTGTCATTTCCTACCGCCGTCATAAACCAGACATCTTCTCCAACGATAGAAAGATGTGCACCGAAATTAAATGCAGCACCGCCTATAACGGCCTGATCAGGGTAAACATCCCACAAAATTTCTCCAAAAACAAGGCATTTCATATTTATCTACACGTTAGCTCCGTTAATGTAATTTTTTCTATATTGCATTTTTCCGCAGAAGATATTGAAGCATAATTTCTGTTGTAATTTGAAAGATACGGAACAGACATTGTTGATTTTCCATATCCGTCAAAAAATTCAATCGTACCTTTATCAAAAATCATTTTCAATTTAACGGTTTGATTATCAAAAGAAAGAGGCATTCTGCAATTATCTGCATAAACAGAACGTGCATTCTTATCTATTATAATGTATGAGCCGAAAATCTGAACCAACAGCTCTGCATTTATTTCGGTCGGATTCATTTCAATGCAAATTTCATAAGCCGTTTCTTCAAGATTTGCTATAAACGGTGAATTTTCAGCTACTGAAATATTTTCAAATTTTTCAGATCTTCCGTACAAAAAAGAGAAATCATCAATCGGTAGAGAACAGAGGTTAAATCCGTCCGACGAGTCTTCAAGCCACAGTCTGCAAGGAACGCTCATTTGTCCTTTTATATAAGCAGATCCGAAATTTGTGTTTCTGATCCAAGCAATTTGAATTCTTTCATCCTCATTATCATCGAAAAATGTCTGTGCAGCATAACTGTGAGGTCCGGAATTATTGCAGCGCATTGATTGGCATTCAACAAATCTTCCATCAACAAAATCACCAACAATATAATGATAAGAAGCTCCGCTTATGATCCATTTACGTTTATTCGGATCACCGTCGGCATTAAGAGGATATATATCCGGACATTCACCGTCACCCTCCAGTTCATACTCTTGAATTTTAACCCAATCAAGAAGATTTTCTGATGTTAAAAGAGTATATCTGTTTCCTTCAAGATAAAGCGCCATTACGTATTTACAAAGTTCCTCGCACCACACAACTTTAGGATCGCGATTATCCGGACAAATAGTATCTACGACAGGATTATTCTCGTATTTTGTAAATGTTATACCGCCATCGGTAGAATAAGCCATACACTGAACAAAATCTTTCTCTCGGGAACGGGCAGAAGTTCTGCCAGCACAGGTATAAAAAAGAAGAATAGGATCTTCTTTTCCGACACGAAGACCGGAACAATTTGTTTTATCAACAACTGCACTGCCTGAAAACATCGTACCGCCATCATCGGGATAAAGAGCATCTGGAAGATGTTTCCATGTTAAAAGATCATCACTCACGGCATGTCCCCAATGCATATTGCCCCACTCCCAATCATAGGGATTATGTTGATAAAACATATGATATGTTGTTTTTCCATCAACAGGAGAAGTGTATTTTACAAGACCGTTAGGATCATTGATCCAACCGTATTCAGCTGTAAAATGAACGAACGGACGAAATATTTCTGTTTTCTCATCACGTTTGATAATATCGGTCTGAATATCACGAAGTTCAGAGTATGGTTCGGCTGTTACGGTAAGCTCGCATCCCATATATTTTTCAATTGGGAAGTATGAATATGTACACGAATTTTTATAATCAAGACGAAGAGATATATCATCGACCAACACCCCATCTTTAAAAATTCTGACATTTGTGTTTGAAACAAAAGGACTTACCGGAAGAACCAGAAATTTAGAATTTACAGTTATTTTCATAGTAATCTCCTAATTAATGCCTTTATCTTGTTTTATTTTAAGAATAATAACGATGTACATTAAAGAAATTAAAGTTAATATCACAGAGATAATAACATTATTCAATGATGATGTTTCCTTTGAAACAACGCTCAAAGCATTGATCGCACTGTGCGTGACGATGCATGGCAAAAGGCTTTTTGAACGGTAAAAAATAATAACAAATAAAAAACCGATAGCGATTGCAGAAAATATCTGACAGAGATTTGAAACGATATCAGCGCCGCTTCCGTTGAAAAGATTTATTATATGGCCTATTCCAAACGTAACACTTGAAACGATAATTGCTGATCTGAGCCCATTTTTTTCCATTGCACGGAAAAGAAGCCCTCTGAAAATAAATTCCTCAAGAAAGCCGACACATACCATGCTGATGATATAGAATACGGTTTCCGAGACAGTGTAGTTTAAAGCCGTTCCAAACCATAGGTTGCATGAAACAATAATAGCAAGCGGTATATAAAAAAGAAATTTTGATGCAGGTATTTTGATCGAACAAATGCCGTATTTTTTTAGCAGATCGTGTTTTTTTAGCCATATTATTGCCGTTGCAGACATTATGATATGAAAAAAAGCAGTGAATATCTTCTCAATTCCAGCAGAGGAAGAAAGGCTGTCCAAAAAGCTTGATGCAACAATGTAGACCACAAGCCATGCGACAAAAAACAGTATCTCGCTCTTTTTATATAATTTATGCATAATATATTATTTAAAAAATACCTTCGGCAAGGAAATGCCGAAGGTATTTTAATTTCAAATTACAGATTATAATATTTATCGAATTCAGCGGGATGAGGAATTGCAGCGAGCTGACGGCATTCTTCACGTTTGGTTTTAATAAAGTTATTGAGAAGTTCTTCGGGGAATACGCCGTCTGCAGTAAGATAATCGTGGTCAGCTTCGAGCGCGTTGAGCGCTTCGTCGAGAGATGTAGGAAGATGATGAAGCTTTGCCTTTTCCTCGTCACTGAGATGATAAAGGTTCATGTCATAGGGACCCCAACCGTTTTCATGCGGATCGATCTGATTTTTGATACCGTCAAGACCTGCCATAAGAATAGCAGCATAGCAGAAATACGGGTTGCAGGTTGCATCGGGATTACGAAGCTCGAAGCGGCGTTTTTCGGGAGATTTTGCATAAGCGGGAATTCTGATAACGGCGCTTCTGTTGGAAGTTGCATAACCTACGGTTACAGGAGCTTCAAAGCCGGGAACGAGACGTTTGAATGAGTTTGTGCTGGGGTTTGTAAGAGCGCAAAGAGAAGCGATATGTTTAAGAAGACCGCCCATAAAGTAATGCGCTGTTTTGCTGAGGTGAGAATAGCCGTTATCATCGGAGAATACGGGCTTGCCGTCTTTCATAAGAAGCATATGAACGTGCATACCGCTGCCTGCTTCGCCGTAAATGGGCTTAGGCATAAAGGTTGCACTCTTGCCGTATTTGAGAGCAGTGTTATGAATGATATATTTGATCATCATTGTAGCATCTGCCATATGAACAACTTCACCGAGCTGGGGTTCGATCTCAAACTGACCGGAAGCTGCAACTTCGGGATGATGATAATTTATTTCGATACCGGCATCAAGCATATGCATACACATTTCACTGCGGCATTCGTAAGAAATATCGAAAGGCTTAGCGATATGATAGTTTTTCTGTTTGGGAACAACTACGCCGTGGCCTTCGTTTGTGCTGTTCCAATAAGACTGAACAGCATCGACCTGAGCGCCGATATAATTACCCTGAACACCCCATGTAACTTCATCGAAAAGATAAAATTCAAATTCGGGAAGAATATACATTGTATCTGCAACGCCGCTCTTTTTCATTGATTCAACAGCAGCGCGAACAATATTTCTCGGATACTGTGCAAGAGGACGGTTTTCGGGAGAATCGATGATCATCGCATTACCCGTCATAGAAAGAGTTGGAATACTGCAGAAGGGATCGATAACTGCTGTATCGGGATCGGGAATAAATACCATATCACTCTTTTCAACAACGGCATAACCGTAGTTGGAAGCGTCAAATCCGATACCGCTCTTCATTGTGTCTTCGGAAAAGTTTTCAGCGGGAATAGTTACGTGACGATACTGACCGTTGATATCGACCATTTTAAAGTCGACCATTTTAATATCGTTTTCTTTGATAATGTTAAGAATATCCTGAATACTTTTTGCCATAAAATTTCCTCCATTTTCAATAAGTTGTATCTAACAAAATTATACTCAAAAGAAAGTAAATTGTCAAGAGTTAATTTACTGTGTTAAAACAATTAATCGAATCATGTTAAAATAATGTCATATAAACATGATAAGATAAATAAAAGTAAACTTTTTCGCACATACACAACGTAATGTATTGCTTGTTACGCGGCGTAATGATATATAATGGCACCATAGGAGGTGAAGCTATGTCTCAAAACAATGACAAAGCACTGTATTCAACAGGCGAATTGGCAAAGCTTTGCGGCGTTTCGGTAAGAACAGTTCAATACTATGACAGCAGAAATATTCTGATACCGAGCGAGCTGAGCGAAGGCGGAAGAAGGTTATATACCGAAGAAGATGTCAATAAACTTAAAACGATCTGCTTTCTTAGGGATCTCGATATTTCAATCAACAGTATCGGTGAGCTTTTCAAAGAAGAACAGCCGCAGAATGTTATAGAACTTTTGCTTGAAACTCAAGCCGAAGCTCTTGAAAATGAGATTGAAAACACAAAATCAAAGCTTGAAAATATCAGAAAGCTGAAAAAATACCTGAAGAATACAGAAAATTTCTCTGTCAACTCTATCGGTGATATAGCGTACACAATGGAAAACAAGAATAAAATTAAAAAGATGCGCCTTGCAATGATTTTAGCGGGTATACCATTAAGTATATTGCAATGTGCTGGAGTAATTCTTTGGATAACACACGGATTCTGGTGGCTGTTTGTTATCTGGGCATGTCTTGCAATACCTTACGGAATAATTGTATCCGGTTATTATTACAAGCACGCTGCTTATATCTGCCCGAACTGTCATACAACATTCAAGCCATCGTTTAAAGAAATGTTTTGGGCAAACCATACGCCGACTCTGCGAAAGCTGACCTGCAAAAATTGCGGCCATAAAGGATTCTGCGTTGAGGTTTACGATGAAAATAATTAAGAAAGCAATTATTTTCACATTATGTCTTTTTCCGATAGCTCTTATTTCAGGGGCGTTAAGCGGAGGATATCTGCTTGAAATGCTTCCACAGGAAATGACAGATGAGGTCATGACACAAATTCCGGGCAAGGGATTACTGGTAGCGCTGACAGCAATTCAAACTGTTGGTTATGCAGTCGTTTGCGGATTTTTCGGGTATATTTTGAGCGATAAAACAGGACTGAATAAGCCGTTAAAGCCTGACACATACAAAAGCGGAAAAACATTGGCTATCTCCGCAATTCTCGGCATTATTTACAGTCTTGATCCATGGACATTCGGGGAATTTATCGACGGAATCGGTCCGGAAACCGTTAAAATAACACCAATAAGAATTTGGGCAAGCATTCTTTACGGCGGAATAATTGAAGAAATTCTTCTAAGATTATTTATGATGTCCTTGCTTGTTTTTATTTTTAACAAGCTGTTCAACAAAAAGAAAGAAACCGTTCCCGATATCATATATGTTATTTCAAACATCGTATCGGCTCTCCTTTTCGCTGCAGGGCATCTGCCTGCAACAGCGGTACTTATAGGTGAACTAACACCCCTCATTGTATTCCGCTGCTTTCTTCTCAACGGGGCATTCGGAGTTGTATTCGGGCATCTTTACAGAAAATACGGCATTATCTACTCAATGATGAGTCATGCGGTCGTTCATATTGTAAGCATCACCGTTTGGACAATATTCATTTAACCGGGCTATTGACATTTCCGAAAATATATGTTAAAATAATAAAAAAGAATAAAACTGCCACCGGGTAGTGTAATGCATAAGCATTCGTTAACACATCGTTAGGTCTTTGAAGATGTGTTGCGAATGCTTTTTTTGAGGGATAAAATGAAAAAAATTTTTGCTTATTTTACCAAATCCGAAATTTTACTCTGGAGTTTTTCGGTTTTGTTTATAACAGTTTCTTTCGTTGTTTTTGACAGAGTTAATTATTTAACATTTTCAGCATCAATTATTGGCGTAACATCGCTTATATTCAATGCTAAAGGAAATCCATTCGGTCAGTTTCTGATGCTTATATTCAGCATTTTTTACGGCATAATATCATACTCTTTTGCTTATTACGGAGAAATGGCAACTTATCTTGCAATGACAGCTCCAATGGCGCTTTTTGCCCTCATATCATGGTTGAGAAACCCATATAACGGAAACAGGGCAGAGGTTGAAATCAATAAAATAACAAAAAAAGAAGTTATTTTTATGTTTGTGTTAACGGCTGCCGTTACCGTACTTTTTTACTTTATTCTCGGGGCGTTAAACACAGCAAATCTGATTCCAAGCACGGTATCAGTCACAACAAGCTTTCTCGGTGCATATTTAACATTCAGAAGAAGCCCCTATTTTGCGCTCGCTTATGCCGCAAACGACATTGTTTTGATAGTTATGTGGATATTGGCTACCATAAGTGACATTTCATATTTTTCGGTAATAATCTGCTTTGTCGTCTTTTTATTCAACGACCTTTACGGATTTTTTAATTGGTTGAAAATGGAAAAGAGACAAAAAGGCTGATTGTGTGATAAAGTCACGGAAATAAAAAAGAAAATAGGATATAATTATATCATAATAAAGAAAAATTATATTTGGAGACAAAAATATGAAACACATTTATGATATGATAATAATCGGCGGCGGTCCTGCAGGCTACACTGCGGCTTTATATGCTTCAAGAGCAGGGCTTGATGTTTTAACAATAGAAAGAATGGCGCCTGGCGGTCAGATGGCTCTGACTGATGTTATAGACAACTATCCCGGTTTTGAAGAAGGTATTGACGGTTTTACACTCGGGATGAAAATGCAGCAGGGTGCGGAGCGTTTCGGTGCAAAAACAGAATATGCCGAGGTTATAGACCTTGACCTTTCCGATAAAATTAAGAAGATCACAACGTCTATGGGTGATCTTTT
>CAJGDF010000036.1 GCA_904502105.1 uncultured Clostridia bacterium | reverse complement strand
CGGAGATATTCCCATAAAAAAATCCGTTAAAACAAAAAATTCATATGCTAAAATTGCTCTTTGCGATTACACATACACTAAATCTATGCCTGCTCATATAACAGTTTCAACTGCATTGGATTCAGTTTGTCATGCTATTGAAGCAATATACAGTAAAAGAGGCGGCGAATGGTCTAAAATTTATGGCCATGCCGCGCTCAAAAAGGTTTTCCCTGCGATATTAAAGTTTACCGAGAATACAGATTGCGATCCCCAGGTACGAGATGATCTCTATTTCGGTTCAATTCTTGCCGGTCTTGCAATTAACGACGGTGGAACAAGCTTTCCGCATTCTATGGGCTATATGCTTACAACAATGCATGATGCATCACACGGATACGCCTGTGCTGTGTTTATCGGTCAGTTTCTTGAAAGAGTATCTGCTATTACAGATATATCCGAAACCCTTTCTGTCTGCGGAATAAATTCTGCTACTGAATTTTCAAAACAGATAAATGATATAATCTCTGTTTATTATCAAAAACCTGTACTTTCTAAAGAACAAGCTGAAAAATATGCCGATCTTGCTATCAAAATGAATGTTAACAATAATCATCTTAACATTTCAAAAGATGACTGTGTTGACATTTATCTTGAGATGAGCAAAGGGGGCATGTAAATGACTGAAATCAAACGCCCTGAATGCAGATGGGTTCTTAAAAATCAAAATGCGGAAACAGTTTCCGAATTTTCTGATTTTCTTGAGGAATATTTTAGACCGAGAAGAAAAAAGAACAGTACTACATCCGAGGAAACAAGAAGATCATTTTATGAACTTCTTTCTCGCTTGTTTTACAACAGAGGCTTTCGTGAAACATTTGAAATAGAAGATTTTTTCAATATTTCACCTACCAGACTTCATGATCCGTTTCTTCTTCCCGATATGGAAGCAGCGGTAGATCGTATTAAAAAAGCTATTGAAAATAATGAAAAAATTACTGTTTACGGAGACTATGACGTAGATGGTATAACATCTGTATCAATTCTTTATAAATATCTGTCTTCTTGCGGAGCATGTGTTGATTATTATATACCGGGAAGAACAGATGAGGGGTACGGATTAAATGAAAGCGCATTAAGAAAAATAAAAGAAAACGGAACATCTCTTGTTATTACTGTTGATACAGGTACAACGGCTGTTGATGAAGTTATTTTCGCCAAAAGCATCGGGCTTGAAATTGTAATAACAGACCATCACGAATGTAAGCTTAAACAAAATGAAGACGGTTCCGTTACCGAGCTTATACCTGAATGTGTTGCTATTGTTAACCCCAAAAGACCTTCAGGAAAATATCCTTTTTCTGAACTGGCCGGGGTAGGTGTTGTTTTTAAGCTTATATGTGCTCTTACAAATGATACCGTTAAAGCACTTGATGATTACGGTGATCTTGTTGCTATCGGAACAATCGCTGATATTATGCCTCTTGTTAACGAAAACAGAGCAATTGTCGTAATAGGTATCAAAAAGATTAAAGAACATATCTCTGTAGGTCTTAAAGCATTACTTTCAGCCTCGGGAAACGAAAAAGAAGTCAGTTCCTCTGTTATAGCATATACTATAGCACCGCGTTTGAACGCTGCAGGAAGAATAGGGGATCCTAAGACCTCTATCAGTCTTCTTTTGGAAAAAGATTATACTGTGGCTTCCGAAATAGCAACTTCACTATGTGAAGAAAACAGAAAAAGACAACAACTTGAATCCGAAATCTTTAAGGATGTCGAAAAAATGATCGAAAAAGAAGGTCTTAATGATAAGATACTTGTTTTTGGATCAGATGACTGGCACCACGGTGTGATCGGAATTGTTGCCTCAAGAATAATCGAAAAATACGGTAAACCCTGTATTTTATTATGTGGCGACGGAGAGAACATGAAAGGTTCCGCACGAAGCGTCAAAGGAATCAGTATATTTGAACTTTTACAGGAAACCTCTTCTTCCCTTCTTAAATTTGGCGGTCATGAGATGGCTGCGGGTTTATCTTTGAGCAGAGAAAAATACAGTGATTTTAAGAAGGATATAGTTGCACATTCAAATAAAACAATAACAGACAAGATGCTTATTCCAGTTATTGAAGCAGAGTGTGAACTTCCATTTGAAAGATTAACACTTCAGACATATGACGTTATTCGACTGCTTGAACCGTTCGGTACAGGAAATAACACCCCGTTATTTATTGTTAAGAACCTTACAGTCGTTGACATCGAACCGATTGGCTGTGGTCATCATGTCAAGATGAGGGTTGCCAAAAAAGACTCTCAGCTTGAACCGGTTACAATGCTTATGTTCAATACAGAATTCAACCAATTGAATTGTGTTAAAGGCGATGAAATAGATGTTGTATGTGCTTTGGGAGACAATGTCTTTAACGGTAAAAGAAGTCTTTCTGTTAATGTAAAAAAATTCAAACTTGCAACATCCATAGAAAGCAAAGATAAAGTTAACAAGCTTTTTTACGATAATTTCAAGAAGAACGGTAAAATCATTGATGATATAGTTCTTACCAGAGATCATGTAGCTGCTGTATTTAAGAAAATAAGAAAACAAAATTCCGAGACAGAAGAATACAACGCATACTCTTTTGCAAGAAGACTTTCACATGAATCGGGTCTTGATATCAATTATGCGCGTTTCATGTTATCAATAGATATTCTCAGAGAACTTGATCTTATTACTTATACAGGAACCGATTTTATAAAAATAACCTATCGTAATTCTTTTGAAAAAGTAGATCTTCAGAACTCTGCTACATGGAGCATTGTTCACCAATAAAGAAAGAAGGAATCCGTATGTTGCCTTCGGCAAAAGAGCTTTTTGATGCTCTTGAAAAAAAAGGCAGAAATTATAACATGGAGAAAATCAGGGAAGCGTATGATTTTGCATTCGCTGCTCATGAATCCCAAAAGAGAAAAACAGGAGAACCGTACATCAATCACCCGATTGCGGTTGCAAAGATCCTGCTTGATTTTGACTGCGATACAGATACTATCGTCGCAGCTCTTTTCCATGATATAATCGAAGACACAGAGTATACTTATGACGATATCAAAAAAAGGTTCGGTGTGGAAGTTGCCGAGCTTGTCGAAGGAGTAACAAAACTTGAACGCATAAAGTATTCTTCCAAAGAGGAACAACAGCTTGAAACTCTTCGTAAGATGCTGCTTGCAATGACAAAAGACATAAGGGTAATTTTAATAAAGCTTTCCGACCGTTTACATAATCTCAGGACATTGGATTCTATGCCTGAGCATAAACAGCGTACGATAGCATTGGAATCAATCGAAGTATATGCCCCCTTAGCTCATAGATTAGGTATTCAAAGTATAAAAACCGAAATCGAAGATATAGCTGTAAAATATCTTGACCCGATAGGCTATGCTGAAATAATGGAAGATCTTGCAAATCTGGATACAGATAAAAACTTCTTTACAAGCATTAAAAATATGATTGAAAAGAAGCTTGAAGAGGAGCATATAAATGCTGTTGTAGACGGCAGGGTTAAACATATTTATTCTATTTACCGTAAAATGTTTACTCAAAACAAGAATTTCAACGAAATTTATGACCTATATGCATTCAGAGTTATCGTTGATAAAGTCGGAGACTGTTACAACGTACTTGGTCATATTCACGATATATTCCAGGCTATTCCGGGCAGATTAAAAGACTATATAGCCGTTCCAAAGCCTAATATGTATCAGTCTTTACATACTACCGTCAGCAATAACGGTCATTTCTTCGAGGTTCAGATCAGAACACATGAAATGCATCGAATTGCGGAACTAGGTATTGCCGCACACTGGAAGTATAAGAGCGGTGGAATATCAGACAGTTCTGTTGATGAAAAGCTTTCATGGGTAAGAAAGCTTCTTGAGGTTCAGACCGATGTTTCTGAAGCAGATGACTTCATGAAAACATTTAAAATTGACCTTTTCAGTGACCAGGTCTTTGTTTCCACACCTAAAGGAGATATTATCAAGCTTCCTGCTGATTCGAACATTATCGACTTTGCTTATTCAATTCACAGTGCTGTCGGTAATAAAATGATCGGCGGTAAGATAAACGGACGTATGTCCGAACTTTCCACCAAGCTTCACAATGGTGATGTTGTTGAAATTATCACATCTCAATCCTCAACAGGCCCCTCCAGAGACTGGTTGAATTTAGTCAGAACAAACGAAGCTAAAGCAAAGATCCGTCAGTGGTTTAAAAAGGAAAAACGAGAAGAAAACATTCAGGCAGGTAAAGATCTTCTTGAAAAAGAGCTCAGAAGGCTGAATGTATATCTTGTTAATGTTGACAAAAATATTTTCTTCCTCTCTGTTATGAAGAAATACAATATAACCGAGCTTGATGAATTTTATGCGGCGATCGGTTACGGTGGTATTTCTATATCGAAAATTCTACCAAAGCTTAAAGACGAGTATATAAAGCTTCAGAAGCAGAATGAAAAGCCCAAGACAGTAGAAGTAACTACGAAAAGAAAAGCCATAAACGGTGTTATCGTTGAAGATATAGATAACTGTCTTGTACGTCTTGCCGGTTGTTGTTCTCCGCTTCCCGGCGACGAAATTATCGGTTATATAACAAGAGGCAATGGGGTTGCTGTTCATAAAGCTGATTGCAAACATATGCAGAACGTTGACGGAAACCGTCTGATACGTGTTCATTGGGATGGTGCACCGAGTGAATATTTTGCAACAACCATTTGCATAACAGCTCTTTCCAGAATAGATCTTGTTGCTGATATCACAATGGTTTTAGCTTCAATGAGAATTGTAATGCATTCAATCAACACTCATGAATTAAGTGACGGATGCATGGAAGTTTATCTTAATATTGACGTTATGGATATTGCACATCTCGATACTGTTATGAAAAGAATAAATAAAATAACAAATGTTATGACAGTTGAACGTGCACCTGAAAAAGGAACAAAAAAATGAAAGCAATAATTCAAAGAGTAGACTCTGCCGTTATTGATATAGACGATAACGGTATCAAAACACGCGAAGAAATAGGGAAGGGACTTGTTATTCTTCTTGGAATTTATGCAACCGATACCGAACAGAATTTAAAAACACTTGCTGAAAGATGCAGAGGGATGCGTATTTTCTGCGACGAAAACGATAAAATGAATTTATCTGTAAATGATATAGGCGGCGAGGTACTTATCGTATCTAATTTTACTTTATGTGCAGATACTTCACACGGTAAAAGACCTTCATTTATAGCAGCTGCAAGACCGGAACAGGCCAAACCTTTATATGATAAATTTATTGAAATGTTCAAGGAACATACTCCGGTAAAAACAGGTGTATTTGGTGCTGACATGAAAATAAATCTTGTTAATGATGGTCCCATAACGCTTGTTGTAGATGGCTGATAAATTATGAAAAGTAAAATATTCAGAATCAGAAGCAGTGTGTATGCAACCAATTCATTTTATATTTTTGACGGGAACGGACGCTGTATTATTATTGATCCGGCATGCAGCTTCGACAGATCTAAAGATATTCTTGAAAACAATATTCCAACGGCAATCTATTTAACACACGGACATTTTGATCATACTTATGATTGTAATCTTTTTCGTGAGAAATACGGAACAAAGGTCTATATTCACGAGAAAGATAAGAATTATTTAACAGATCATAGATACAGTGCTCCATTGGGTGTTCCGGAAGGATACGAATACAGAGATATTGTTTTCGATAAAACATTCCAAGACGGTGATACCTTTTTCTTTGGAGAAGATATCTTTCGAATAATTCATACCCCCGGTCACACTGAAGGTTCATGTTGTTTCTTAACAGAAGACACTCTTTTTTCCGGAGATACTTTATTTAAGAATTCAATTGGCCGAACAGATTTCCCTTTTGGTTGTGATGAACACGATATGATCAAATCTCTGCAAAAAATTATAAATATCGTTCCGGATGAAACTGTTATTTATCCCGGGCACGGTTTTAGTTCAACTATAAAAGAAGAAAAAATAAATAACCCTTATATATCCTTATTTTTATGATAATCAATCTTATTAATAATAATTTCAAATTCGATATATCGAACACTGCTATTTTATTCTACCCCAGAATCAGTGTAATAGATGATTCTGACGGTAAAGAACTGACAGTTATCCTAAATGAAAACAATGCTTTTGCGAAATATATCGATAACGGTGATGTTTTTGAATCCGTTTCCGAGGTAGATAACTCTCTTTATGATGGAGCACGCTGTGCTTGCGTAAGAGTTGCTTATGATGTGTTCAATAAAGCAACAGGACTTCGCCCACCATGGGGACTTCTCATAGGCGTAAGACCCGTAAATTTCTATTTAAAGATGCAGGCTATACATGGAGATAATTGCGAATCTGTACTTGAAAAATCATACCTTGTAGCGCCCGAGAAAATAAATATTTGCAGAAAAGCTGTCGAAATGAGAAAAAGCGCTGTAAATAAGCTTTATGAAGATAGTTACAGCCTATACATATCGATTCCTTTCTGTCCGACAAGATGCAAGTATTGTTCTTTTGTATCATATTCTACTGAAAAAGAAAAGAAATATATAGAACCCTATATTGAAACTCTATGCAATGAAATCAGCAAAACTGCAGAAGAAGCTATTCACAAAAAACCGCTGACTGTTTACATCGGAGGCGGTACTCCGACATGTATAGATGATATTTCTTTTGAGAAGATACTTCAACAGATAGAGATGTGTTTTGATCTTTCTGAATGTTTCGAATATACTGTAGAGGCAGGAAGACCTGAAACAATATCTGAAAGCAAACTTTGCATAATGAAGAAATACGGGGTGAACCGTATAAGCGTAAACCCTCAAACGTTATCTGCGGATGTTCTTTCTGCTGCAGGCAGAAAACATACTGTTGAAGACTTTTTTAAAGCGTACGATTCAGCAAAGAAGTATGGGTTTGATATTAATGTTGACTTGATCGCCGGATTGCCACTTGAGACAGTTGATTCATTTAAAGAGGGGCTTAAGAAAATAATTGAACTTGATCCTGCAAATATAACGGTTCACACCCTTTATATTAAACGTGCAGCGGATTATGGGCTTGACAGTTCTTTGTATTCTAACACAGATCCGATAGCAGTCACTCAAATGGTATCGGATGCGTGCAGTATTCTTGAAAAAAGAGATTATTACCCTTATTATCTTTACAGACAAAAGAATACTGTTGGGAATAATGAAAATATAGGTTTTTCAAAAAAAGGAAAAGAATGTGCATATAATATATATATGATGGACGATATACAGACAGTTTTAGCCTGCGGTGCAAACGCAATGACAAAAATTGTTAAAAACGGATCGATAGACCGATCATGCGGCACTAAATTTGCATATAATTATATAAAGAATAATGGAGAAAAGAATAAATGAATCAATCTCAATTCGAATATAATATAGCAGAAATATCAACCGACCTGAAGAATAAACCTATTGATGTAATCATTGAAGCTGAGTTGTATTATCGTAAGCAAATATCAAATACTGTTAATAAATTAGCAAACCACAGGATAATATTACTTTCAGGACCTTCAAGTTCCGGAAAAACCACTACTGCAAATAAAATATGCGAAGAAATTCGACAAATCGGTCATAAATGTGAAGTCGTTTCTCTTGATGATTTTTACCATAACCGAGAAAACTTACCCATAATCAACGGTAAAGTAAATGCAGAAGTTGTTGAGGCATTAAAAGTGTCTCTTATCCATGAAACAATTATCAATCTTATAAGTACAGGCAAATCATATTTACCGAAATATGATTTCTTCACTGGGAAAAGAACAGATAATGCTTCATTTATTGATGTTGGAGCTGAAGGGATAGTTATTTTCGAAGGAATTCATGCGCTTAATCCTAAAATAAATAAAGGGATCGCTAAAGAGGAAATCCTTGAAATATATGTCAGCCCTCATAGTAATTTTGTATTAGATGGATCAACTATTCTTTCAAAGAGAGAAGCTCGATTTATCAGAAGATTGGTCAGAGACAGTTGGGCAAGAAATACGGTACCCAAAGATACTCTGAATATGTGGCCTTTGGTTTGCGAGGGTGAAGACACTCTGATCAGACCGTTTGCTTCATTAGCTGATATCAGGATTGACACAACTCATGCCTATGAACCGTTTTTATTAAAAGATAAAGCAATTTCATTATTAAAATCCATAAATAATGATAATGAATATTTTGCTGAGGTACAAAAATATATTATAAAATTGGAAGAGTTCTTTCAAATAGATATATCATTGTTGCCTGATAATTCACTGCTCCGTGAATTTATAGACCCCAATGATATTAAATATAAATGATAGTCGTTGTTTATTTTCACAGAATAATGCATTGATTCAAAGATGTCACAAATAGTTATATTTTTTAAGCAAAAAATTGCTTTACATAAAGGCTTTATTCGTGTATAATATTAGGGTACAAATTCAGCACACACTTTTTTACCGATGGAGGGGAGGGAAACTACATGTCAGAAATCAAACTTAAAGAGAACGAATCTTTGGATAACGCGCTCCGTCGTTTTAAGAGACAGTGTCAGAAAGCCGGCGTAATTACCGAACTGAGAAAACGTGAGTTTTACGAGAAGCCTTCTGTAAAACGTAAGAAAAAATCTGAGGCGGCAAGAAAACGCAAATACAAATAATCCATAAGATAAGCAGGGAATGCCGACTATTTCGGCATTCTTTTGTTTTTTTATTGTAGGTTGAATATGAAAGATAAAACACCTGAATTTTTAAGATCATTTAATTCCTTTAAAGAAATTACTCCACAGATATTAAAAGAATACAATATAAAAGGAATACTTACAGATCTTGATGATACATTGGTCACACATAATTACCCAACACCCACTGAAGATGTTATAACATGGATAGAGAATTTAAAAAAAGAAAATATTTCTGTTTGTTTTATATCTAACAATCAAAAGAAACGCGTTTTCGGATTTGCTAAAAATCTTGATGTCGGATATTTCTACAATGCTTTTAAACCCAGAATTCATGCTATAGAATCAGCTTTAGCTGTGATGAATATACAGAAAAGCGAATCCGTTTTTATAGGAGATCAGTTATTTACTGATATAAAAGCAGCAAATAGGGCAGGGGTACAGGCATTTCTCGTAAAACCTGTAGGAAATAAAAGTACCTTGTTCATAAAAATAAAAAGAAAATTTGAGAGGAAAATTTTAAAATGACAAAAATAGAAAAGCTCTCTGCTAAACTTAATAAAGGCGAAGCTATTATTCTGGTTCGTCCTGAAAACAGACGTTATTTCACCGGAATGACAACATCTAATGGTCTTTTGCTTGTTACAAATGAAAAGGCTTGGTTCTTCACCGATTTCAGATATATAATTGCTGCAAAATCGATTGTTAAAGCACCCATTGAAGTTGCTCTTTTCGAAGGTGGACATGCCGCAACTGTAAAGAAGACTTTAGAAGCACTTCCGTATAAAACCGAACGTATTTATTTTGAAGATTCTTATCTTAGCTATGCGGCTGCTAAATCCTTCATTGACACAATGCCTGAAATTGAATTTGCAGCCGGTGAAGCTCTTGTGTCTATTTTAAGAAAAGAAAAAACAGAGGAAGAAATATCACTTATCACAGAAGCTCAAAAAATTACAGATGCTGCGTTTACAGATATCCTCGATTATATTGCCTCAAACAAAAATAAAGGTATCACTGAGAAAGATATCGCATTTGAACTTGAGTTTAATATGCGTAGAAAAGGCGCATCTGGTCTTGCATTCGAAACAATTGTAGCATCAGGTGCAAACGGTGCATGCTGCCATGCTGTTCCTTCCGATAAAAAGATCGTTGACGGCGAAATGATAACCATGGACTTCGGTGCATGCTACGAAGGTTATATGAGCGATATGACCAGAACCGTTGCGGTAGGCGAAATTTCAGAAGACAAAGAAAAGATTTATAATATTGTTCTTGATGCGCAGCTTAATGCACTTAACAATATTAAAGCAGGCCTTACAGGCAAAGCGTGTGATGCTTTTGCAAGAGATATAATCGCTGCTGCCGGTTACGGTAAAGATTTTGGTCATTCTCTCGGTCATGGTGTTGGTCTTGAAATCCATGAAGCGCCCGGTTTCTCTTCGATGAGTGAAACAATTATAAATGTTAATTCAATAATGTCTGTCGAACCCGGAATTTATATTGAAGACAATTGCGGTGTAAGAATTGAAGACCTCGTAGTTGTTAAAGAAGATGGGGTTATAAATCTCACAAAGAGTCCCAAGAACCTTATAAAGCTTTAATTTATTCACAAAAAGCGGAGAATTATTGATTTCTCCGCTTTTTTGTTTAAATTATGGTTGACAAAAAGCTTATTTTGTGATAGAATATATAATGTTGAATTATTTAATTTTGATACCCTCGTATGAAAGGACGTGATAAACATGTTTAGAGAAGGGTTTGATAACGAAAAATACCGCAAGCTTCAATCTCAGAAGATCAAGGAGCGCATCTCACTTTTTGGTGAGAGGCT
>CAJGDF010000035.1 GCA_904502105.1 uncultured Clostridia bacterium | reverse complement strand
GCTTCTCTGACCGCAGATATCTTCTCGTCGTGCACTGCGATTGGGTCCATATGTATAACAGCATCGCAATGAAGCTTTTCTCTGAGCTTACGTTCGATATTATCAATAAGATCGTGCATCTGCAAGAGATCGGATTCCTCTGAGATCTCCGCATGAAGAGAGATCATCATTCTGCCGGGTCCGTAATCGTGAACTATGAGATCGTGAATACCGAGAATAGCGCCGTTTCCGTTGGAATAAACAGTATCCGCGATATCGTCTATAAGCTCTTTTTCGGGAGGGGCACCGAGAAGAGGATCCATTGTTTCCTTTGCAGCGCGAATGCCTGAAAAGAGAACGAACGCCGAGACGGCAAGACCGCAGTATGCGTCAAGATTTATATTCACAAAAAGAGAAAGGACAAGACAGATCAAAACGACCAATGTTGAAACACAGTCGGAAAGGCTGTCAAATGCAGTTGCTCTCATTGAAGATGACGATATTTTCTTGCCGACACCAAAATTGTAAAAAGCCATATATGCTTTAACGAGAACCGAACAAACAAGTATCAGCGCCGAAACAGAATTAAAAACTGCGGGATCGGGGGAAAAGATCTTTTCAATGGATGTTTTTCCAAGTTCAAAGCCGACAAGAATAATAATCATAGAAACGATAAAGCCCGAAACATATTCTATTCTGCCGTGACCGAAAGGATGATCCTTATCGGGTTTTTGACCTGCCATGCGAAAACCGATAAGGGTTATAACAGACGAGCCTGCATCTGTAAGGTTGTTAAAAGCATCGGCAGTAACCGATATCGCACCGCTGAGCGTTCCCGCGATCAGTTTTACAATAAAGAGAATGATATTCAAAAAGATACCCATACCGCCGCAAAGAGTTCCGTATGCATTGCGGACATTAGGATCTTCTGTTTTTTGATGATCGCGTATAAATAATTTTGCTAATAAATTTATCACTTTTTTCCTCCGTTAATTTCCGGACATTCTGCGGAATTCTGCTTCATCAATGATTGTAACGCCAAGCTGCTGTGCTTTTGTGAGTTTTGAACCTGCATCTTCACCTGCAAGTACGTATGTCGTCTTTTTCGAAACGGAAGAGCTTGTTTTACCGCCAAGACTTTCGATTATTGCAGAAGCCTCGTCTCGCGTATATGTGGGAAGTGTGCCTGTCAAAACAAACGTCATACCTGCAAATGCATCGGAAACACGATCGGATGTAAACGTAAAATTAACACCGGCATCACGAAGTTCCGAGATCAGATCAAGGTTTTTGGGATTTTGGAAATAATCAAGGATGTAGCGCGCTGTAACCGAGCCTATTTCATCAATAGAAATAAGCTGCTGCTCATCGGCGGCAATGAGTGCATCGAGAGACTTGAAGCGTTCACTTAAAAGCTTTGCGGCTTTCGAACCGACTTCTCTTATACCGAGAGCAAAAACGAGACGGTCAAGGTTATTTGTTTTTGATTTTTCTATCGCATTTTTCAGATTTTCAGCGCTCTTTTCGCCAAATCTGTCCATATTTTTTATACGCTCAAAATCGAGTTTATAAAGATCTGCTGCAGATCTGATCAGACCTTCAGAGATAAAACGCTCAACCTGCTGTTCGCCGCAGCCCTCAATATCCATTGCATCCTTCGATACAAAATGAATGATGTTTCGGACAAGCTGCGCAGGACATTCAACATTTATACAACGGACGAACGGGCTGTCACTGTCTGCAACGACATCCTGACCGCAAACAGGGCATGTTTTAGGCATCTCAAAAGGAACACTGTTTTCGGGGCGTTTCGGCAAAACCACCTCAACAACCGCAGGGATAATATCCCCTGCCTTCTGAATAACAACAGTATCCCCTATTCTGATATCCTTTTCGGCAATAAAATCTCTGTTATGAAGTGTTGCCCTTGCAACGACAGAGCCTGCCAACAAAACAGGCTTGAGAACCGCAAGCGGAGTGAGAACACCTGTTCTGCCAACATTTATCTGAATATCCTCAAGCACGGTTTCTTTCTTTTCGGGAGGATATTTATATGCTACCTGCCAACGGGGGAATTTAACGGTGCTTCCGAGAGTTTTCCTCTGCGACAAGCTGTTCACCTTTACAACAGCACCGTCAATATCAAATGGGAGCTCCCCTCTTTTTTCTCCAAGACGGGAAATTTCAGCAACAACATCATCAACAGACGAATATTTGTTATAATACGGACTTGTACAGAAGCCGAGTTTTTTCAGATAATCGAGCGTTTCGGTATGAGTCTGCGGTATCTCTCCGTCAGAAAGCTGAAGATTGAACACGAATATCTCAAGATTACGTTTTGCGGCAATACGGCTGTCGAGCTGTCTTAACGAGCCGGCTGCGGCATTACGGGGATTTGCAAAAAGATTTTCACCGTTATTTTCACGTTCTATATTAAGCGCTTCGAACGATTTTTTAGGCATATAGACCTCACCGCGAACGATAAGTCTGTGGGGATACGGCTCAAAAAGTGTAAGCGGGATAGCCTTTACAGTTTTAAGGTTTTCTGTAACATCTTCGCCTACCTGACCGTCCCCTCTCGTTGCACCTCTGACAAATTTTCCGTCGATATATTCAAGCGCAACGGAAAGACCGTCAATTTTCAGCTCAACGACATACTCTGTTTCGGGGAACGTCTGACGGACACGGCGGTCAAAGTCTGCAACCTCATCAAAAGAAAAAGCATCCTGCATACTGTCAAGCGGAACCTCATGACGAACCTCGTCAAAGCCTTTCAGAACAGCACCTCCGACTCTGAGCGACGGGGACTGAGCAGACTTGAACTGCGGATACTGTTCTTCAAGAGAAACAAGCTCACGGTTGAGCATATCGTAATCATAGTCGGATATTTCCGGAGCATCTTCTGTGTAATATTTTTTTGCATGGTAATTTATGAGCGAAACAAGTTCGTCCATACGTTTTTTTACGTCCATATTAACTGTCTCCCAAAGGTATAGTTATATCTGAAAAATATTCGGGAACTGTTCCCACAATAACTGTTTCGGAAACAACAACATTCATCATTATCTCCGAGGAAACCGTTTCACGGGGAAGGATCACGTTCATATTTACTGTTATTTCAAGTATTATGCGGTGCAAAGTCTGATTTATACCGCCATTTGTAAGTTTACTCTGCAGGTTTGTTTTAACACTGCCCACAGGAACCGTCTTTACGGGAATACACGGCCCTCTGCCCGAAAGCAAAGCCCAGCCTGTAAGGTTGCCGGACGGGACAGAAACCTCGCTTTCCGTAATTTGTCCTATTTTATCAAGAACAGAAAGAGAAATAGCAGATTTCAAGCGGTTTGCGGTAACAATATTTGTTTTCACCGCATTAATTCTGCCGTCAGAGTCCTTTTCAAAAGAAATAATGCTTTCAAGATCGTATTTTTCAGAAACCATTTCCTCTTCTATTGCTTCACTTATTTTTTCGCCGGCAATGATTTCAACATTTGCCATAGCCATCGTTCGAAGTATCGGTCTGACTGAATTTTCCGCAAGAGAAAACAAAAACAATATCAAGGTTAAAGCAAAAACGATTATAAAGAATCTGATTTTAACAGAACAAATGCTTTTTCGCACATACATCACCCGATACATTATATGCGCCAAAGCTTCAAATTGACCTCAGGCGTTAAAACAAAGCTATGGGACTTCCGATATCATAAAGCTTTTCTTCAGGGAATGAAACGACCTTCTTGCCGTTTGTTTCAACAAAATCAATTATCTTTTGAACATCCGGAGAGCATGAAATATTTCCGATAAAAATTACTTCTTTATCGGTAACAACAGACGCCCCACCGATAAATCCGTTCGGATAACCGTCAAGAAAAACACCTTCGTTTGAAACAAAAAGCGCATTTATACCCTCTTTTTCGGTAGCCTTCTGAATTGAACGGTCAGATGTTATTACCGAATTATCGTTAACAACAACAGTACTGCATTTGGCATATCCCTGAGATACGTTCACGGGAGTTATGCCGCGTTCAAGACATTTTTCAAGTATAATTTTGCATGTATATTCTGTTTTACATAAAAGCTTATTCCCGACAAGAGCCGCATTGTAGGCTATTTCGTAAGGATAAGGGGAATAGGATTCGGACCCGCAAATGACTGAAATATTTTGAATCTTTCGGGAAAGAAATTCAAACAGATACGGTGCGCAGATAAGAGTATCACCAAAAGAAAAAACCGAAAGATCGGTGTGAAACGCAACTTTTGATTCGATTTTTGGATTATCGGGCAAAAAAACCGTCTGATCAAAATAAGCAAGAACAGACTCAGGTATTTTTTTTGATGTTAAAATTATCATAATTATTTTCTAAAATAATATTTATTATGAAAAGGATCAATGGGAATGGATATTGAATTATTAAACAACATTGATAATATATTTTAATTTCCGTATCGGATACGGTGCATTGCTTATTTTAAATTTTTCTGTTTTAACAACCGTAGCTATTTTCGGTTCATTTTCAACACCAACAGGAACAAGAACATTATCACCTATCTTAATATTATCGATATCGGAAAGATAATAATAAGATTTTTCGGAGTCAAAAACAACGCTGCAAAAGAAGTATTCCAAATCATCGTTTTCTTCTGTAAGTTTTAACAGATTCTCGAAAAAAGCCATGCTTTCCTTGGGTAAACAGCAAGGATGTTCATCAACATAAGCTTTAACAACACCTAAGCCGTCTATATCATTGCATCGACACAAAAAATCATTGCATAAATCCACTTTTTCATCAACAAGTACACTGTAAATCTCTTTTGCATTTTCTGCAAACGGAGCATTGTCATATAAATTTATAACTTTTTGAGCATTTGAAACGGCATCGTCATAACGTCCGAAAAAAGTTTTGGGAGATACTGTTTGTTTTAGAATACTAAAACTGTCATTCATAATTTCCCAATGCCTGATTGCCATAATATGTCTTTTCTTTTGTTTTAAAAAATTATCACGATACCGAGCATCAAAAGTCATTCTGATACAATGAATGAATCCCATTATTGTGTTCCCTATTAAGTACATTTATCTAATAGTATACCATTTTTACAATAAAAAGTCAAGATAATAAAAACGGATGATCTCGATTGAAATCATCCGTTGATATTATAAATTCAATTCAATAAAACCCTGCGGGCAAAATTACATAAGTTTTGCGCCGTTGATCTTGATGCCGGGGCCCATGGTGGAAGCTACAACGCAGCTCTTGATGTACTGGCCTTTAGCAGCAGCGGGTTTAGCCTTAACGATAGCACTCATAAGAGTGTCGAAGTTTTCCTGGAGTTTTTCAACGCCGAAGGAAGCCTTACCGATGGGGCAGTGAATGATGTTGGTTTTGTCAAGTCTGTACTCGATTTTACCAGCTTTAAGTTCCTGGATTGCCTGAGCAATGTTGGGGGATACAGTACCTGCTTTGGGGTTAGGCATAAGACCCTTAGGACCGAGAACTTTACCGAGACGGCCTACAACGCCCATCATGTCGGGAGTTGCAACAACAACGTCGTAATCGAACCAGTTTTCGTTCTGGATCTTGGTAACGAGTTCAGCGCCGCCAACGAAGTCAGCACCTGCAGCTTCTGCAGCCTGGATATTGTCGCCTTTAACGAAAGCAAGGATCTTTACGGATTTACCGGTACCGTTCGGGAGAACGATAGCACCTCTAACCTGCTGGTCAGCGTGACGGGAGTCAACACCGAGGCGAACGTGGATTTCGATAGTTTCATCAAATTTAGCCTTGGCAGTCTGGCAAACAAGGCCGAGTGCTTCGTCGGCATCATAGAGCTTGGATCTGTCGACGAGTTTAGCACTGTCTGTATATTTCTTACCTTTTTTCATTTAAATAATTCCTCCTGTGTGGTTTTTCGGACGATTCAAACGATCCTCCCACTTTTTTAGGGACCTCAGTCTACGACCTGGACACCCATGCTTCTTGCTGTACCGGCGATCATCTTTGCAGCTGCTTCAACGTCGTTTGCGTTGAGGTCAGGCATTTTCTGTTCTGCGATCTTGAGAACCTGTTCGCGGGTGATCTTAGCAACTTTGTTCTTGTTGGGAACACCGGAACCGCTTTCAATGCCGCAAGCTTTCTTAATAAGAACAGCTGCCGGGGGGGTCTTGGTGATGAATGTGAAGGAACGGTCCGCATAAATGGTAATGACAACGGGGATGATAAGACCCATGTCATTTTTCGTTCTTTCATTGAATTCCTTTGTAAATGCCACGATATTAACACCGTGCTGACCGAGCGCGGGGCCTACGGGCGGAGCCGGATTTGCTTTACCGGCGGGTATCTGAAGCTTTACATAAGCTACTATTTTCTGAGCCATGTCAATTAACCTTCCTTAAGAATGAAATGAATTTTGGATCTCAAATGACCTCAATCTGGTCAAGTTCGAGTTCTGCGGGTGTTTCGCGTCCGAACATAGAAATAACTACTCGGACTTTGTTGTTGGGTATGTCGATCTCTTCGACAATACCTGTAAAGTTCTCAAGCGATCCGCTCGTTATCTTAACGGAATCTCCAACGGCGTAGTCTACTTCCGCAGCCTGTTTCATAATGCCGAGAGAAGCGATCTCTTCGTCAGTAAGAGGTACGGGCTTGCCTTCGGGACCGACAAATCCTGTAACACCGCGGATATTTTTAACAATAAACCAGGTGTCGTCATTGACGATCATATTGACCAAAACATAACCGGGGAAGAGTTTTCTTTCTCTTTCAACGGTTTTACCTGCCTCGTTGTCCTCTGCAACCGATTCCGTCGGTATGCGGATGTCAAAAATCAGATCCTGAAGCTTTCTGTTTTCGATGATAGTTTCAAGACTTGTCTTGACCTTGTTTTCGTAGCTTGAATAGGTATGAAGCACATACCATTTTCCGTTCTGCGCCATCGTTTATCCTCCGCTAATTAGGACACAATGAGACCTGCAAGGAATTTGAACAAAGCGTCAACTGCACCGATGAATACAGCGGAAAGCAGAACAACGCAAATAACAACGATAGTGTTGTTCAAAACCTGCTTAGGTGTGGGCCAAACGACTTTGGAAATTTCGCTCTTAACTTCTTTGAGGAATTTTCCTGCTTTAGCAAAGAAACCGGGTTTCTTTTCCTTTTTGGTTTCAACCTTAGCGGGTTTCTTGGCTTCGGACTTTTTGATTTCTTCCGACATCAAATTTGACCTCCTTACTTTGTTTCCTTGTGAAGCGTGTGCTTGCGGCAGAACTTGCAGTATTTGTTCATTTCAAGTCTGTCGGGATTGTTCTTTTTGTTTTTGGTAGTGTTGTAGTTCCTCTGTTTGCATTCCGAGCATGCCAAAACTACTTTATCCTTACCCATGTCGGCACCTCCTTAATTATTTGCCTCCCTTTCTCGCCGATCCGTATTTCGATTTCGGACAGGCACAGCAAAGGCGTTCTGACTCGCGTAAAAATATCGAATTTACCGATTTTTGCGCAACTCAATAAAGCACCTTTACGCAAGGTAGAGATATTATATCATAAATCGAAGAAAATTGCAATAGTTCAGAGCCCAACTCTGTGTTTTTTCTATGAATTTTCAGGTAAAATATTTCAATTTCTTTATTTTAAGAATAATTGGCGGCTTTTTCAATCTTTTTCAACGATCAAAACAGTATCCGAAACAGGACGGGCGCAGGAAACAAATTCCTTATCGGTCCCAACAAATTCGGGATTGGGCGCATTGCATGGAATATTATCTATAAAAAGTCCGTTCTCACCGCGAAGAACAACAGTCGTTGAGCCTCCCCCATCAAGATTGAGAAGATTTTCAATTTCATAGCCAAGATTGATATAACAGTCAATTATATCGCCATATGTAAAACCTGCGGAGATCTCGGAACGTCCGTCACAGCACATTAAAATAACGGTTCCGTCTTTTGCGATACCGACGGCTGTTCTAGGATGCTGATCTCCTCCCTGATGAAGAGTTATCCGACCGTCTTTAATAAGCATAAGCCCACCGCCGACCGCGTATTCAAGATCGTTTTTGAGTCCGTCGAAATAAGCATCGGAGTCAGCAATGATGGCTTGTCCGTTTTTGGTTACACCAAAGAAGAACGTGCTCATATCAAGCCTTTCCCTACCGGGTTCAGCCAATACAACTCCCCGAACGATCTGTATTCCGTACGGTGTTCTGTCTCCGTTATTAAAGAAATGAAAAAAACCTGCATTCATAGCAAACAAAACATTGCCATCGAACTCTTCCGCTCGTGAAAGAACAGGAGCGATCTTTTTTAACGGGCCGGCAGAAACAGCAAAAGATACATTGGCTTTTGGGGATACTTCCGTAATATAACACCACACATCCTGTCCGTTACCTTTACGATAAAGACTTTTTTTGTACACTACCCCATCTGCCAAATTTTTTACTTTCTTATCGTAAATCTTTTCAAGTCTACCGTCACGTTCACGGTCTTCCTCATAAGATACGATCGGAAATTGTTCTATTATTTTCTCATAAACAGACATATAAAATCATTACGGCTTTCGAACGCGAAGCCTTCCTTTCTTAAGAAATCAATTTTTTTCGGTAACCGATTTTTGGGGTATTGACTCAAATCATCAGAAAGACTATTATATCTTAAGTATAAACAAAAAGATTGACTTTGTCAACATATTATGATACAATTTTTTAAACAGCACATGGGAGGAACAAATAATCAATGAAAACAAACTATGACCTTATAATAATAGGTGCGGGTCCTGCCGGAATAGCTGCGGCATTAGCTGCGGCCCGTTCAGGAATTGATACGTTGATCGTTGAGCGATATGGATGCGTCGGCGGCGGGATGACGTCTATGTATATCAGACCGTTTCTCGGAAGCGTTACCAATATAAATATAGGAAGAGAAATTGAGCAGAACGTAAATCTTTACTGTGACAGAATGTCTCATGTTGAAGCTGCAAAGTATGCCCTGACAAAACTGCTGCACGATTCTACGGTTAACGTTATGCTGCAGGCATCGTTATCCTCAGTTAAAGTTGAAAACAGAAAAATTATTTCTATTGAAGTTACAACACAAAGCGGAAACATTGAATTAACAGCAAAACAATTCATCGATGCCAGCGGCGACGGTGTTCTTTCAACAATGGCAGGATGTAAAGTTGAGATCGGACGCACTGAAGACGGACTTATGCAGCCAACATCGATAATGTTCACAATAGAAGGCATTGAACCCTGGCAGGAGCTTGTATGTCAACACGAAGAACATTATCAGGATCTCGGAGACGGCAGAGAATACCTTGACCTGTGCCACAAAGCATGCGCATCGGGCGAACTTCCAAGCACTGTAAATATCGTAAGACTATACAAAACAGGACATACGGGTGAACGAATGGTCAATGCAACGCAGTTAAATAAAGTTGATCCGTTGAAGCCCGAAAACCTGTTCGAATCCGAATATTTATTGAGAGAACAGATACACTCCGTTGTGAGCTTTTTAAAGAACAATATTCCGGGGATGGCAAACATCAGAGTAAACGGAAGCTCCTCAACGCTTGGTATAAGAGAATCGAGGCGAGTTATCGGCGACTATGTGCTGACAGCGGAAGATCTTATCGCAGGCAGAAAATTTGACGATGCGATCGTTCACGATGCTTGTTTTCCGTTAGACATACATAATCCCGACGGTCCGGGACAAGCCGTTGACGAAGAAGGCTGTCCTAAGGTTGCACATCCATACGATATCCCCTATCGATGCCTCACCCCGATCGGTTTCGACAATCTCCTGGTTGCAGGCAGATGTATTTCGGGTACACACGAAGCTCATTCGTCATACCGCGTAATGCGAATCTGCATGGCGATGGGCGATGCAGCAGGACACGCCGCAACCCTCGCCGTTAACAGCTCAAACAATACTCGAGATATAGACATTAAGGAATTGCAGAAATTGATAAATATTGGAAATAACAATTAACAACAAACCTAATTAGTCTACCCCCAAAGACAAGAACCGAGCTCTGAAAAGGAGTTCGGTTCTTTTAGTAAATCCACATTTTTAATTTTAATCAATATATACTTAATTTTCAAAGTAAAATACTTCAACGCTATCCGAGATATGTCAGCCAATCTGTTTTCAACGCTTCATAATCTTTTCCGAAAGAAGATTCGAGGTCCTGCGTGTGATATGCATTCATAACATTTTCTATTCCATACACATCAACAAGATAGCAAATCATGGAATGGGCTTGCTGATATGAGAGTTCACTGCCGACATAAGGACACTTTTTATTATTCAACTGTTCAAACGTATCGCCAATCGTTGTGTATTTGCCCATTTCAAATTCAAGCCTCGAATACACATCCGCATAAAGTCTGAAATCAATTGAATCCAATGTGTCAAACTTACCGCCGCAAGCAAGATAATTTACATAAGTCGCTTTAGCAATAACAGCGGTTGGATCACCCGACTCCGCCTTTTCATCATAATAACCTTGCTCAGTCAATTGGAATATCTGAACATATCTAGATGCAATAAGATCGTTAAACCCCAAATCATAACAAAAATAATCACAAATGCCTTCGCTCAGCCAAATATGCTCATTTTTCAATGTTGTTACCCCCATAGC
>CAJGDF010000034.1 GCA_904502105.1 uncultured Clostridia bacterium | reverse complement strand
TTTTTCAGCTTTCTGCGAAGTTCAACCTGGATCTCTTCTTTTAACGGCTCACCGAATTCGTTAATAAAGTTCGGCTGCTCGTTATGGTCGTCAACAAGTATGATCTTACGTTCTGCCAACTGTTTTCCGACCTCGTCTCTCATATGCATAACGTCGTCAAGTTCACCCAAGTGAATTTTCTTGATATTGTCAAGAATTGACGGGTCCTCTATGATCTGCGTGTCGGTTATAAATCTTACTTTGCGGTTTGATGAGCCTGTCATATTTTTGTAAGCATAATAATACAGATCGTGCAGATCCTGCGGAGGCTCCTTAAGCAAAAAGTCGAGAGTATTAACTAAAATTACGTCTGTTTCGTCGTAATCCTTACGCTGCTCGGCATTTTTATAGAGATCTTTGAATTTTGCAAGATACGTAGCACCGTATTTTTCAATATCCTCAAGCTCCCAGTTTACGGTCTGAATTACCGTAACGCCTGATTTTGCCGAAAGCTCAACCTGAACAAGGTAATCTGTAAACGTCTTTTCGCCTTGCCATGATCCGTCTGTTTCCATAGAGATCTTCTTGTCGGAAAGTGATGTTAAAAGGTCAACGGAGAAATCGTGCGGCCACGAAGGAGAGTCGGTTATCTGAATTATATCAACGGATGTTTCACGTGAAACAACGTACGGATCGAAAAATCCTCTGTAAAATGCGGCGGATGTATCCCAGAAGCTGCTGATCTGAAGAGCAACGGGAATTGACGGATCTGCGATGCGGAATATCTCGGTGTAGAGGTTTGTAACGTCTGTCAAAGTCTGCTGTTTAAAGAGCTTCCAGTCGTATTCGCAAAGATTTCGAAGCTCGGTTTTTCCCATAACCGCAAGGCTTTCAAACGATTCAACATTTGTTTTGAAGTATTTGTTGAACAGGTCGGGAGTGATGTATTTTGCCTCAAGAAAATCTATGAAAGCTTCCATTGCTGAGGGCGAAAAGTCGAGGTCTGTAACTGAGGAATACTCCATTTTTGCAAAGCAGTCGGTCCTGATCGACCAGCTCGCAATACTGTCCTTGTATCTGTCCGAAAAATGAGCGGCAAAATAACCGAGAGTGTTTGCCATCACGGCAAGATTCTTTTCGCTGTTCAACGCAAGGAAAGAGCCGCGTGTGTCGTCGTAACGGAAGATCTCACCGTCAGCCGTCATCTGATAATCAAGAACATCTTTCCATTCGAGACGTTCAGCCCAGAAAAGAAGGCTCAGACTTACCTTCAAGCCGTTTTTTGTAAAAACATCAAGAACCTCTTCTGTTTGCCTGAATGAAAACTTACCCTGCTCGGGCTCGATATCGCTCCATAGAATAACGAATTCTATGCAGTCAAAACCGCATTTCTGTATCTGCTCACAGTATTTTTCGGCATATTCCGCAGACGGTACCTGCCAGCTGAAAAGAGTCATTCCAACCGTGCTTTCAACAACTGCCGGCTCGGGCGGAGTTGTATTTTCGGGCTTGTACTGCTCTATGCCTTCTGCGGTAACAGGCGGTTCCTTGTAATTGCATGCTGCCGTACACGTTACGCTCAACGACATCATCAGCGCAAGAAGCAGCGCGGAAAATCTATGTTTCAAAATAATTCTCCTTAATTTAACGTGAAATTGTGTGCTGTTATGTTATTATACCATAATAATCAAAAACTTTCAATACAGAAATAAAAAAATTTGCTTTTTCTATTGCTTTTTTCGCGGTTTTATGTTAAACTTAAAAGAAAACCCCAAAAGGAGATTTTTTATGAAATATATCAGAGCCGCATATGTTTACGCGCCGTATCTTGCCCACGTAACAGAAGACGACCTTAAGATCCTCACTCATATAAATATTGCTTTCGGCCTTGTTAAGGACGGACGCATTACTGTTGAACATAACAAGCATCACTTTGCCGCACTCGAAAATATCAGAAAGATCAAGCCCGATATAAAGATCGTTCTTTCTGTCGGCGGTTGGGGTGCAGGCGGTTTTTCCGAAGCTGCTTCAACAGACGAAGGCTGCCGCCTCTTTGCTCAGTCCGCGGCTGAAATCCAGCGCGAATTTGCTCTCGACGGCATCGATATCGACTGGGAATACCCCGCAATCGACGAAGCAGGCATCACAGCAACCCCCGAAGACAGAGAAAACTTCACCCGTATGCTCGCATATCTCCGTGAAGAACTCGATAACTGCAAGGCTTTTGACGGCGGCAGATGTATCCTTACTATCGCCGCAGGCGCAGGTAAATATTTCCCCGATCAGTCCTGCCACCTCCCCGTTATCAACGAGATCCTCGACTTTGTATCTCTTATGACTTACGACCTCGCTAAATTCGACGGCTACACAGGTCATCATACCAACGTTTACGATCCTCAGTCCGACGATCCCCGCTTTGCATGGGGCGGCGCTTCTACCGTTGAATATTTCCACGAAAAAGGCTTGCCTTACGATAAAATGGTTTACGGCGCTGCGTTCTATTCAAGACGTTTCAACGGCGTTGAAAATAAAGATAACGGCCTTCATCAGCGTGCGGAGGTCCTTAACCTCTACGGCCCCGGCTTTACGGATCTTCACGATAATTATATCAACAAAAACGGCTGGACCCGTTATTGGGACGACACCGCAAAATCTCCCTGGCTCTTCAACGGCACCGATTTCATCACTTATGAAGATGAACAGAGCATTGCCGAAAAATGCGAATATATCAAGAAAAAAGGCATTCTCGGCATAATGTATTGGGAACACAGCTGCGACGAAACAAGAAAGCTTATCAACACCATCGGCGACGGCTTGGCAGACGATTAACAATAAACGATAAATTATAAGTGGTAAGTTTTTAAAGCTTACCACTTATCTGTCTATCCAAAAATCTTCTATTTTTTTCTCCATTGCTTTAACATCGTAAACGTACTCAAACCCTTCCCCGAACCATTCGGGCGGAAAGAGCCTGCGGTATTCTTCACGTTTCCATCTGTCGTCGGCAAGGATAACTGTTCCAACGTCCGTCTCGCTCCTTATTACCCTGCCCGCCGCCTGTAAAACACGGTTAAATCCGGGGTATTCGTAAGCGTAAAGAAAGCCCTGATCGTTTATTTTATCAAAATGATCACGGATGACGTTCCTTTCAAAGCATACCTGCGGAAGCCCCGTGCCGATAAGAACAACGCCCGAAAGCCGTGTTCCGACAAGATCCACACCCTCTGAAAATACACCGCCCATAACAGCGAATGCGACCATCGTTTCAGTTGGGTCTTCGATAAATTTATCTAAAAATTCCGCCCTCTCGTCCTCTGTCATTTCTCGCTTTTGTTCAAGTGTACGTATATCGGGAAATTTTTCGTTGAACCTCTCCAAAGCGCTTTTCATGTATGCAAACGACGGGAAAAATGCGATGTAATTTCCCGTTTTACGTGTTGATGCTCCGATCGTTTCAACGGCCTTATCGAGGCTTTTTTCTCTGTCGGCATATCTTGTCGAGATCGCGGAAAATATTGAGATCATCAGGTTTTCTCTCGGAAACGGCGACGGCAGACGGATAAATTTCGGCTCGTCTTCTCCGATATTTTTGCCGCCCAGCATCTTCATATAATAATCCTTCGGCAGAAGCGTTGCCGAGAAGAAAACGACCGAGCCGCACTTGTCGCAAACCTCCGATATAAGCCTTGACGGATCAACGCAAAACAGCTTTACACGGGTGTCCGAGCCTTCGTTTGATGCAAAATAAACGTACTCATCCTCCGCATTTTCAAATACCGAGAGAAATGCAAGGCAGTTGAAATAAAGCGTCAATGCAGTGTTTTCTTCTGTTTTAACATCCTCATCTTTAAATAAGCTCTCCCTGTTCCCGTCCTTTTTTTCGGCAAGGTAAGCGGAAAATTTATCACAGAATGTAAAAGCAGCATCGTATAATTCTGTCGGCTTCAAAATAACAAGATTTTCGGTTTCGTTTTCTTTGAGCTTTTTCTGAAAGTCCAAAAGAATACTGTTGAGCCTTTTCAGTCGGCGTAAAAGCTCCTTTTTCTCGCTGAAACGTGCATTTTTCAGCTCTTTTTGAGCGTCAAGTATCTCTCTTTTGCTCAATTCCGCCGAAAACATCTCACGTCCGCGTTCAACAAGATTATGCGCCTCGTCGCACAGAACGGCATATTTACCGCCTTGCTCAAAGTACCGCTTCAGACTTGCGCGCGGATCGAATGCATAGTTAAAATCGCCTATTATCGCATCACACCAGTCGGATGCGTCGAGCGTAAGCTCAAACGGGCAGACGTTATGCTTTGCCGAATATTCAAGCACAGTTTCCTTTGCGATTATCTGCTCGTTTGAAATGAGATCAAAAACCGCATCGTTTATCCTGTCGAAATGACCCTTGGCAAACGGGCATTTTTCGGGCGTGCATTGCTTCCCGTATTCGCAGATACGTTCTTTCGACGTTATTGACACGCTTTTCATGTAAAGCCCTTTTTTCTGCATTAACATCAGCGCGTTTTCCGCAGCCTTTGCGGTAGTTGTTTTTGCCGTTAAATAAAAAAGCTTTTCGCAATGCCCCTCCCCCATCGCCTTTACTGTCGGGAAAAGTGCGGAGACGGTCTTGCCTATTCCTGTCGGCGCCTGAACAAAAAGCGTCGTTTGGTCTTTTACTGTCTTATAAATATGTCCTGCCGCTTCACGCTGTCCCTGACGGAATTTGTCGAACGGAAACGGCATTTTGTCGATCGAATTATCTCTTTTTATATCGTGACGGTGTTTAAATTCTATCCATTTTGCGTATTTTTTAACTACAGAGAAAACAAATTCTTCAAGCTCTGCGGCGGTTCTTTCATGTTCAACCCGCAATATCTGCTCCGTATCTATGCTGCAGTACGTAAGCCTGGTGGAAATATGTTCAACACCCTCGTTTTTACATATAAAATACGCATAAAAATCGGCTTGCGCCTGATGTAAATACGAAAAATCATCATTTATAAGCTCAAGCGGATATGAGGTCGATTTTATTTCGTCAACATTGTAACCGCCGTCATGCCTGATGATGCCGTCGGCAATTCCCTGCACCTTTACGGAAATGCCGTCGATGTTAAAAACATGAAAAAGACGGACTTCGGGCGTGTAATCCGATATTTCCTGCTCCTGCTTCTGCAGTTTTCGGTGTATACGTGTGCCGAGAGCCATGTCGGACGACGACACCGCCGCACTGTTTATATCGCCGTGACGCAGGATAAACTCAACGATATTTCGCACGGAAACAGTATTTTCAGACATCTTATCATTCCTTTACATCAGATTTTTGCAACTTACATCCATTTAAATGCAACTTACTTTAACAGGGGTTGACGAAAAAACAATTATGGTTTATACTTTAATCACAACAACGGAGGAGGCGCAGAATTGAAGATCATTATCGAACAGAACGATAGCTTCAAGGAACCTGAGATCACCATCAAGTGCAGCGCTGTTGATCCCGAACTTGAAAAGCTCATATCTTCCATCCGACTTTTTGCAAACACCATAAGCGGAAAAAAAGACAATGCAACGCATTTTGTAAGTCTTTCGGATATCTTTTATTTTGAAACAACAGACAATAAGCTCTTTTTTTACACTGCCGATGAAGTTTACGAAACAAACCTCCGCCTTTACGAGGTCGAAGAACGCTTCAGCAACACCTCATTCGTCAGAGTCAGCAAAAGCTTTATAGTTAATCTCCGAAAGGTCGCCAGCATCCAGACCGAAACAAACGGAAGACTTATCGCTCAGCTTGTCAATAAAGAAAAAATCATCATTTCGCGGCAATATGTGGCCGCAATTCGTGAAAAACTCGGTGTCGGGGGCAATTGAGATATGAAAAAGAATATTTTTGAAAAACTCAAACTGTTTTTACGAACACTGTTTTTCCTTATCGGTATAATGACGGTTCCCATTCTCGTCCTTGACCGTATCCTTCCTCAGACCGATTTTACGATGCTCTGGTGGGCAGTTGTCTTTTCCGTTTTACTTACGGCTATCGACTCTCTTTTCGACTGGATCCCCGTGTTCCGCGAAAAACTGCTCCTCAAGCGTATCTCATTCTTTATCGTTATTATCGCAGCCCTTGTCGGTTCATCGTGGCTTATGGGTATCATAACCACCCTGCCCGTCCTTATCTACAGCATCGTCGGCTGCCTTATCGCCGCTGTTCCCGCTACGGTATACCTTTCATGGTCCGATAAGAAAAATGCCGATAAGCTCAACGATATTCTCCGTCAGTATAACGAGAATATTGATGATAATTAAACATATTCCTCATCTTTTCATAAATTTTTTTCACTTTTCCTCCTTTTTTAATTGTTTTAGTTACTAAAAAACTCCGAAGATCATTCGGAGTTTTTTTCTGCCTATTTTTAAAAAAGAAGAATAATATATTACTGATTTTTGTTTTCAGGATTCATCAAGCGTCTGCGAATAAGCCGGCAAAAATTCTTCCATGAAAACTTTAAGCGCAGGAAGCTCGTTTGATTTCAGCTTCGCGTAAAGCTTACGCTCGGCTGTTGAAAACTCCTTATTTCCCGCATTTATCTCGCTTACGCATTTGATGTATGCCGAAAGAGTATCCGCCGCTTTAACGTAGGGCCACTCGGGCGCCGATTCCGAGTCGAGAATTTTCTCGTAATGCGGCTGAAGATATTCCGGCAGTCTCTTTACGAGTATCTTTTTTGCCTGCTCTTCTATCTGCGCATAGCTTTGGCGAAGAGTGGGTGAGCCGTATTTTATAGGCGTCGGCATATCTCCCGTGATTATCTCGGAAGCATCGTGATATATGGCAAGAACGGCTGCGCGCTCTGCGTTAACATCAGCGGCAAACCGTTCGTTGGCAATCAGCGCAAGAGCATGCGCCAACACGGCGGTCTCATGCGAATGCTGCTGGATATTCTCCTTTTCAACATTTCGCATAAGTCCCCACCGTGCGATATATTTCATTCTGTTTATTACAGCGAAAAATGTGTGCATTTAGTTGTTTTCTTTCTTGTACTTTTCAAGAAGCTTCTGGATCTTGTCGTGAGAGTTGAGGATAGTTGTTACGGAACGGTGCTGATGAGAAGCAAGAATGAAGTATGCAACATACTTGGAAACGTCAACATTGATAAACCAGGGAGCTTCGAGCATTTCGGGGCTCTGGTATGTGAGGTTTGTAGCAAGAAGACCGTCAAACATACCGTCAGCATATGCCTTGTGGAATCTTTCGATGCCTTCTGTGAAAAGTGCATATGTAGCGGAAAGATAAATTCTCTTTGCGCCTTCTTTCTTGAGGTCGTATGCAAGGCTGAGAAGTGAGTCACCGGATGCTACGATATCGTCTGCAACGAAAATATCCTTGCCTTCGATAGAGTCACCGAGATATTCGTGAGCAACGATCGGGTTACGGCCGTTAACAAGACGTGTAAAGTCGCGGCGTTTGTAGAACATACCGAGGTCAAGACCCATGATGGAAGAATAGAAAATGTTTCTGTTCATCGCACCTTCGTCGGGAGATACGATCATAAGATGCTCTTTGTCGATCTTGAGGTCACGAACCTTGTTGAAAAGAGCCTTGAGAACCTGATAGTTGGGCATAGCATTGTCAAAGCCCATAAGAGGTGTAGCGTTCTGAACTCTGGGGTCATGAGCGTCAAATGTAAGAATGTTGGAAACACCCATTGCCTGAAGCTCCTGAAGTGCATGAGCCGCGTCAAGAGATTCTCTGGAGCTTCTCTTGTGCTGTCTGCCGCCGTAAAGAGTGGGCATGATAACAGTGATTCTGAGAGCTTTACCGCTGATTGCGGAGATAACACGCTTAAGGTCGGCATAATGCTCGTCGGGAGACATCATAACTTCCTTGCCGTACATTGTATATGTGCAGTTATAGTTTCCTACGTCGGTAACGATGTAGATATCGTAACCTCTTACTGTTTCACCGAGAACAGCCTTTGCGTCACCGGTGTTGAATCTGGGGCAGGAAGATTTGAGAATGAGGGATTTTCTTGCGTTTTCGTTGTTTCTTGCCTCGGGATTCTTTTCATAGTACCAAGACATGAGGTGCTCGTCGATAAGCTTTGCAAGCTCACGCGCACTCTCCATTGCGATAATTCCTATCGGGGAATAGTTGTTCTGAAAATCGAACATTGTAATAGGCTGACCGTCCATTTAACATTTACCTCCGAATTTAAATTTACTTCTCTGTATTTTTTATGTGTTGTTTTATTTTTCTCGATAGATACTGACATTATAATATAATATCTTACAAAAATCAAGTCTCTTTGCAAATTGTTAAGAAATAAATTGTTTCTTGTCGTTTTTTGCGAATAGGTGAACTGTGAGTTAAGATATTCTGTTACTCAATTACTTGACATTCAATCTTTTATATGATATACTTTTAGTTAGATAAACTGTGAAAGAAAAGGAATCTGACTATGAAACAGTACGATGTTAACGGTCACGAACCAAGTTTTCTTCCTGACGGTGATTGGGAGCTTGTTTGGTCTGACGAATTTGACGGGACTGAGCTTGATACCTCAAAATGGGATTTCCGCATGGCTATGATGGGTAAAAAATGGCCTGCATGGACCGATAAAGGCGTTTCTCTCGATGGAAACAGTAATGTTGTTTTCACTCTTATCGAAGAAAACGGTATGCCTGTAAGCTCTCAGCTTCAGACGGGCTATAATTTCATGGATGAGCCTGTTGTTAAAACAACGTGCTTCGGCGAGGACTTGCAGTGGAATATCGGCAAGCTTCATGAATCTAAATATTTACATTCCTATGGTTATTATGAATGCCGTTGCCGTCTTCAGCAAAAGCCCGGCTGGTGGAGTGCTTTCTGGATACAGTCGCCAACTATCGGCGCGTCTCTCGATTCCCGCAGAACAGGCACCGAGATAGACATAATGGAAAGCTTTGTTCCCGGCGATATCATTCCTCATTGTGTACATTCAGGCGGCTACGGTCTTGATAAACAGAGCTTCGGCACAGGCGAAAACAGGTCCCTTGATAAAGAGGTCTTCCACCGTTTCGGTGTCCTTTGGGACGAAAACGGCTACACATTCTACATTGACGGCAATGAAACGGGCAAAACAGATAAAAATCCGTCAGACGTTACCGAATTTATTTTGATTTCAACAGAGGTTAGGGGTTACCGTCATGAGCCCCACGTTCCCTGTAAGGAGGCATTCGACGCTATCGGAGATACGTTTGTTGTCGATTACGTGAGAGTGTTTGATAAAAAAACTAAATAGACCCTCTGTCAGTTAAATTTGCCTTGCGGCAAGCAAAAAAATAGGGAGGTATATTTTATGAAAAAAACGTTATCAATAGTTCTTCTTATCTCGTTTATTTTTACCTTTTTGTCGGCGTGCGAAGCCAAAGAAGAGGAATTTGTTCCCGAATATATTGTTGATATCGGAGACGGAATAGATCTCAACGGAAAAGAATACATCATCCGCGATACTGTTCATCACGGCGACACTCCTCTTATCCCCACTTCTATGGAAAATGCGCTCGACGATATGCTTCTTGAACATTATGAGCAGACCGAAAAGGCGCTGAACTGCGAGCTTTCGCTTCTTGTCAATAACGGAGATATTGCCCAGAACATTGCATCAGGTCTTAAATATGCCGATCTTATAAACTGTCAGTTCGGCCCTATATTTTCTTATTTTAAAGCAGGCATTGCGGCAAATTACAACGATATACCCGGCATTGATATCCATTGCGGAAAATTCGGCTCCGAAAATCTTCTCGATGCTTTAACGTGGGGCAACGGAACTTACGGTGTCGTTGCCGAATATTGGGGTATTCCCACCCCCTATTTCAACGATGCGTGTATGTTCAATCCCCGAATCCTCAGAACGTACTCTCAGCCAAGCCCTCACGAGCTTTGGGAAAACAATAACTGGAATTTTGACACCTTTACCGATATTGCCGTTGCCGTAACAGACCTCACATCAAACCCCGATTTCCCCATTTATGCAACCGGGCTTAACAGTTATTTTATACGTGCGGCTTTCTTCGCAAGCGGGGCTACTGTTGCAAAAGAAAATGAAGACGGCACCCTTTCATATAATCTTCCCTCAAAAGAAGCCGACACCGCCGCCGAATGGCTCAAAAAGCTCAATAATGAGCTGAAGGTTCTTGACCCGAACACAAGCGGCAGCTGGGAATACTACTGCGATATGTTCACAGGCGGTCAGTATGCTTTCCTTGCCGAATATTCATGGGTAGGCCTTTCAAAGGATAACGGCAGAGTCGGTCTTAACATGGAAGAGGAATTTTCATGGGTTCCTTTCCCTCGCGGACCGTTAGGTAATAAGGATGTTCTTGCAACGTATGCCGACGCAAATTTTGCGATGTTCGTTCCCATCAACGGTGAGACCGATGAAATAGGCTACGTTATGACGGAACTCTTCGAGCCCCTCTATGAAGGCAACAATTACGGCTGGCGAGAGGATTTTGAACGCGAGGTATTCTGGGATGAAACCTCGTATAACCTCTATATCCGTATTCTTGATTCAGCAGTAAGCGATAATATGCTCTATGCTTCATCGTCAAACCTCGTAAACAATCTCAGCGCTGTTGTTAAAGGTACAAAATCCGTTCAGCAGGCCTTCTCCGAGATAGCAGACAAGGTTCAGGCTCAGCTTGACAGTGAATATAATGACTTTATAAATAAATAAGTGATAAGTGGTAAATGATAAGTTGTTTTAACTTAAAATTTACCACTTTTTTCTTT
>CAJGDF010000033.1 GCA_904502105.1 uncultured Clostridia bacterium | reverse complement strand
CAGCGCCGTTTTTATCAACACCGAGAGGAAGTACGAGCCAAAAATGTTCAAACGAAGAAACAAGCTCTTCAAGCTGTGCCTTAACATTTGAACCTTTGGGAGCAACGACCATGATGGTAGGTCCTGCACCGCTTAAATAAGCGCCGTAAGCGCCGAATTCCACGGATTTGTGAATGATCGTTTCCATACCGGGAATAAGGATCTTTCTGTACGGCTGATGTATTTCATCCTGCATTGCAACGGAAAGAGCGCCGAAGTTACCGCTCATCATTGCAGAAACGAGAAGAGCTACACGGGAACAGTTGAAAACTGCCTGCTCTTTTGTATATGCTCTGGGAAGAACGGCACGCGCATCTGCTGTTGAAAGAGGAAAGTCGGGAATGACAGCGAAAAATTCGAGTTCATCACTGACATCTATACGAACATGTTCAAAACGTGAACCGTCCGTGGCACCGACAACCATACCTCCGAGAAAAGCGGGGGCAACGTTATCGGGATGGCCTTCGATCTCAACAGACATATTTATAAGATCGTCTTTTGATATGCCGCTTTTTGTGAGCTCGTTTGCGATCATAAGACCTGCAACGACACAAGCCGCAGAACTGCCGAGACCTCTTGTAAGAGGAATGGTATCTGTCTGACGGATAGAAAAGAACGGAACAGGCTTACCCATTTTTTCGCAGAAGAGTTTTATTGTTTCCCAGATAAGGTTTCTTTCATCATCGGGGATTTCCTGGTTAGCGCGGATACGTTCATCTATCTGACAGTTAAGGTCAATAAGCGGACGCGGATTATTTTCAAGATCTTTTTTTGTAAAGACCTCAATTTCATTATAAAGAGTAAGTGCAAGGCCTGCTGTATCGAAGCAAGGACCGATGTTTGCACTTGTAGCGGGAACTCTGACGGTAAACATATGAATAAATCCTCAAACTGCAATTACTGTCTGATAATAGACGCAAGAGTATCGAAATCGGGTTTTGCGTGGATGATCTTGTCTTCGGAAGAACCGTCACCGATAACAACAGAAGTATCCTTGAGGCCGTTACCTGTAAGAACACAAACGATTTCGATATGTTTATCCTTTTCAAAGCGGTTTTCTTTAGCAAAGCGAACGACACCGGCAATAGATGCGCATGATGCGGGCTCAGCAAAAATACCTTCTTCGGAAGAGAGAAGCTTCTGCGCTTCGAGGATCTCTTCATCTGTTACGGCATTGATAGAGCCGTTGCTTTCGTCTCTTGCCTTAACAGCTTTATCCCAGCTTGCGGGATTACCGATACGGATAGCGGTTGCGATCGTTTCGGGATTTTCGATAACACGGTTTTCAACGATGGGTGCAGAGCCTGCAGCCTGGAAACCTGTCATTTTCGGAAGAGTTGTTATGATCTTGTTTTCGTAATATTCCTTAAAGCCCATCCAGTATGCGGAAATATTACCGGCATTGCCTACAGGAAGAACGAGATAATCGGGAGCATGACCGAGATCGTCGCAAATTTCGAAAGCAGCGGTCTTCTGACCCTGAAGTCTGTTGGGATTTACGGAGTTAACAAGGGTTACGGGCTCGGTCTTTGAAAGCTGGATTACCATATTGAGAGCGTCGTCAAAGTTACCGTCGATAGCGATAACCTTTGCGCCGTAAATGATAGCCTGAGCAAGCTTACCGAGAGCGATCTTTCTGTCGGGGATAAGAACGAAAGCGTTCATACCCGCAACAGCGGCATAAGCAGCGGCGGAAGCAGATGTATTGCCTGTTGAAGCACAGATAACAGCACCTGAGCCCTGTTCGTTTGCTTTTGTTACAGCCATAGTCATACCGCGGTCCTTAAAAGAACCGGTGGGGTTAAGACCTTCAAATTTAATATATATATCAGCATTTGTAAGCCCGAGAGCTTTGGGAAGATTTCTGAGTCTGTGGAAGAGAGTTCTGCCCTCGTTCAAGGTGACGATCTTAGATTCGTCTTCTATATTTAAATACTGTTTATACTGATTTATTATACCGTTGTACATTTTAAGATAACCTTCTGTCTATACCAAAATATTCTTTGATTTTTGAATTGAGATCCTCTTTACCTTCTGAGCGGAACATTCTTACCTCGTGATTAACGGAATGAACCTTAAAAACATCATCTTCAAGAACTATTAAGCCATCATTTGTTCTGATAACGGCAGAGAGCTGTTTATTCAACGAAGATCTTGAGGAATTTTCAAGATAAAACGTAGGCTGCAAAAAATCAACTGAAAGCTGTATCTCATCCGTAAACGAATAAAGCTTTTTCCATTCGGACATTTTCTTGCGCTGCCAGATGATCCAACCCAAAAACGGCTCGTTTTCGAGCTTGTAATCGCAAAAACCGTCGTTTTGAACAAGGCCTTCTTCCTTTTTCAAAGGAATTCTCGGACTTTCGGTGCCGATACCGACATCACATATATAATTGCCGTCTCTTGCCTGAACTTCAAGAACTCTGTGCTGTTTCAACGGAGATCCATCTTCCGTATAAAGAATACGTGCAAGATACTCGTTAACACCGAAACCGACAGCACGGAGAAGATCCCCAAATAAGCCGTTAAGTTCAGTAAAAATACCGCCGCGTTCTCTTTCAACTATTTTATTATACAGAGCCTCTGTTGTAAGATCAAGGGGTTTACCGTCTATTATATCAAAATTCTCGTAAGGTACACAATAAAGATGCGCTTTCTGAAGAAGACACAATGATTCGCCGGTCACATGAAGATCTGATGCCGCCATGTCTATACCGATACGATTTAAATATTTATCAATGTCAAAGCTGAACATTATATTATTTTACACTCCTGTTAATCATCAGCAAAGATCCCATCTATTATAGCACCGAAACCGAGCATTGTCAAGCCATTAACAAAATTTTTTGTTAGTCAATGACAATTTCCGCAGCAAAAATCATATTGGGATCACAGCGTTCTGCAATGGTTTTATTGATATAATCAAGCGAAGGTGTTACGTTATATTCGGTCTCAACACCGTCAATAACAACTTTAATGGGGCTGAAGAAATCGACCATCTCTTCGTTAAGCATTATTGAAATAGGACCGTTAGCGGTGTTCTGTTCAATAGTAATTGTATTTGTTTCTTTATTATAAGAAGCAACAACGATACCCTCTGTAACTGTTTTTGCAGCTCTGAGCCAGTAGAAAGTTTCTGTATCGCAAAGCTTTGCTCTGTAACCCACGCTCCAAACTACCTTTTCGGGAATCGGATTTCTTACATACTGATCAACAAATCCGATAGCATTTGCGTCAACGGATGTGGGAACAACTTTTTCGCCGTAGAACCACTGAACGGGATTGGAGATAACCGCCTGAGGCTCGTGAGTGGGAGAGTTGTCAACTATACCGTGTTCTTTAAGGATATGCATATTTACATTATGGATATAGCCGCCGCCGTAGGTTTCCTGAAGGTCATCAAGAACCTCGCAGTAACGTGCGCATTCGGTATTACGTGTTTTAACAGCATCGTCATTCTGACCGCACTGGATCTGGAACGGAGTGTTGTAAACGTTTGTAAGGTCAACACCGTTGGGGTGACCGGCAGACATGTTAACAGCAGCAAATCTGTCTGCAAGTCTGGGGGTGATCTGCCATACACCGTCACCGCCTGCGGAATAACCTACAAGGTAAACTCTGTTTGTATCAATACCGTAATACATTGAAAGGTTTTCGATAAGACGTTCATAAAGAGGATAGCTTTCATCGTTGAAATGAGTATGCCATGTATCGCGGACACCTCTGGGTGCAACGTAGATACCGTTTTCAACGCTGTCGAGATAATATATCTTCATATGATCCCACTGCTGGTCGTTAACTTCCTTCGGAGCACCGCCGCCGCCGTGAAGAGCAATATAGACGGGATAACCGTTGGGACCTGCTTTACCTACGATCTTAACTTCAAATTTCATGGTAGCTTCGCCGAAGGTAATAGCTTTTTCAGCCATTTCGGTAACTCTTGATTCTTCTCTGCGTTCAACTGCCATAAATTCATTCCAGGCAACCTCACGGGCTGCTTTGATCGCAAGATTGGAATCCATTGTTATTTCGGAAGAGGGTTTTGCCAGAAGTTCATCGTACATTGCCTTCAGTTCTTCTTCACCGGGACCGGAGGAACAGGAAGCCAGAACACAGCAGCATAACATTATTATTGAAAGAATAAAGCTTATTTTTCTCATAATACAAATTCCTTTTTACTTATCTGATTTTTATTTCTGCGGCAAATATCATATTCGGGTCGCAGCGTTCTCTGATTGTCTGGTTGATATATTCGAGAGAGGGAGTAACGTCATACTCTGTTGCAGTACCGTTTACGATAACGGTAACGGGCTTTGTGAAATCCACCATATCTGCATTGAGCATTACGCTGATCTCACCTTCATCCTGAAGAACGACCATTTTTTCGATAGTTATGGTGTTTTTCGCTTTATCATAAGAAGCAATGATAGTTCCCGCAACGATATCCTTTGAGGCTCTGAGCCAATAGAACGTTTCCGTATCACACTCTGAGGGTCTGTTTGCTATACTCCAGACAACTCTTTCGGGCACGGGATTTCTTCTTTTTGTTTCAAGGAACGAAATAGCGTTTGTGTCAGCAGTTGTGGTTATCGCTTCACCGCCCTTAGACCATTCAATGGGGTTTGTTAAAATAACCTGTTCGGATCTGAGAGGATCATTATCTTCTATACCGTGCTGCTTACCGAAATGGATATTTACATTATGCTCGTATCCGCCGCCGTAAGCGTACTGAAGCTGGTCGAGAACCTCGCAATAACGTCCGCACTCTGTATTACGTCCGAGAACAGCCGTATCGTTCTGACCGCATTGGATCTGGAAAGGTGTGTTATAAAGATTTGTAAGATCCACGCCGTTGGGATGACCCGCAGACATATTGGCAGCAGCAAATCTGTCTGCCATTTTGGGAGTTATCTGCCATACACCGTCACCGCCTGCAGAATATCCGACGAGATAAACTCTGTTTGTGTCGATACCGTAATAAACAGACAGATCTTCAATGAGTCTTTCGTACATAGGATAACTTTCCGCATTGAAGTGAGTATCCCATGTATCGCTTATACCTCTGGGGGCAACGTAGATACCGCTGTTAACACTGTCGTAATAATAGATCTTCATATGTTCCCATTGGCTGTTGTTCATAGCGGGAGTATCACTGTGTCCGCCGCCGTGAAGAGCGATATAAAGAGGATAGCCGTTGGGACCGGGCTTACCTACGCTTTTAACCTCAAAGCGCATCGTTTTGCCTTCATATTCGATCTTTTTATTTGTCATTTCCGAAACAAGCGTTGCGCTTTTTCTTGCCTGGGACTTATACTCTTCCCATGCAAGATCACTTGCTGCCTTGATTGCGGTGTTTGAATCGAGAACGATATCCCTTGATGAATCCGATTCCATAAGCTGTTCGTAAAGCTCCTGATCAATAAAACTGATCTCTTCTTTTTTACATGATGTAAACATCAGAACAGATATCAGTAAAAACGAAATAATGATACTTATCTTTTTCATAATTTTATGCCTCTGAAAATATTTTTTTACATTGGAGGACGGCCGCCTCTGTGGGGTCTGTTTCCGCCGAAATTATGCGAAGGTTCCCCTTCGGATTCAGCCATATCTACATTTTCGATATAACGCTTTGCCTGAGTGTTGAAAAGCTCTGCATACTTACCGTCAATACGGATGAGATCTCTGTGATGTCCTTCTTCAACGATCTGACCGTTTTCGAGAACAACTATCTTATCGGCAATGGTTGCGGAAGAAAGTCTGTGTGAAACGAAAATCGTAGTTTTCGGAACACCGCCGGTCTTGGGATGAGAAAGCTCGTCAAACTGACTGAATATTTCCTGTTCTGCCATCGGGTCAAGAGAAGCGGTAGGTTCGTCGAGGATCATAATGGAGCTGTCTCTGAAGAAAGCTCTCGCAACAGCGATCTTTTGCCACTGACCGATAGAAAGCTCACGGCCCGATTCTTCAAACACACGGGTAAGAGCGGTATCGTATCCGTCGGCAAGATTACCGATAAATTCGGTAGCAGCACTCTTTTCGGAAGCTTTCTCGATACGTTCTCTGTCGTTCATATTATCAAGCTGACCGAAGCCGATATTTTCGGAAACGGTAAAAGCGTATTTACCGAAGTCCTGGAAAATAATACCGAATACCGAATACAGTTCGTTAACATCATATTCACGGATATCGTGACCGTCAAAAAGGATAACACCCTCTGTCGGGTCATAAAGGCGGGTAAGAAGCTTGAGAAGAGTCGTTTTACCTGCACCGTTAAGGCCGACAAGAACGATTGTCTGTCCCTGTTCGATTTTGAGATTGATGTTTTTAAGAACTTTTTTATCTGTTCCGGGATAAGCAAATGAACAGTTTTTAAATTCGATAACGTGAGGAGCTTTTTTGTCAACCTTTCTCGGTTCCGCAAGAATTGAAACAACAGTTGTGGGTTCATCCATAAATGTTATCATATTGTCGATATAAAGCGTACCCTCATAAATGGTTGCGGCGGTATGTACGATAGACGAAACGCTGTGAGAGATCGAATAAAGAGCATTCGTATAAAGAGACCAGTCACCGACTGTTAAAATACCGTCAAAAACCTTACGAGCGATCTTCAGGAATATAAATGCCGAAAGACCCGAGTTCAGAACGGAAAGACCGATGCCGATGAAGCTTTCGGTCATTATCAGATTGCGAACGCCTCTGTAATAATTGAGAAATACCGTTTTGTATTTATCGATAAAGAAATCGGCAAGATTAAACAGCTTGACTTCTTTTACAAGATCTTTGTTAACAAGCAGATTGCTGTAATATTCCATCTGACGTCTGTCTTTTGAGCGGTGACGGATATAACGGAACATCTTGCCTCTGTATTTGAAGCTTACGATAGCAGAGGGCAAAGAAACAAGAACGATAAGAAGCGGAGCATACCACATAAGAGAACCGAGGATCGCAATAAAGCCGACCATACTGATTATCGTACTGATAACGGAGAACGATGCGGACATGATGGAAAGCGGTCTGTTTCCGGCTTCACGGTTTGCATTTTCAAGCTTGGAGTAGAACTCCGGAAGATCGAAATTTGCAAGGTCAATGGTTTTTGCCTTGTTCATTATTTTGAGCTTTATACTGTAAACAATGATCTCGTTGGACAAACGGTTGACCATATTGTTAAGCGAATTTACAAACGAAACAAAAAACTGATATGCGATCTGGAAAACCAGAAGTCCGCCCAATGCCCAGAAATTATCACCGAGATCCCCCGTTGCCGCTTTGGCAAGAGCATCAAGAAGAAGTTTGGAGATATATGCACCGAGCACAGGAGAGACGCCGTTGAAGACCGTCATAAAGATCATTGTTAAAAAGATCCAGGGACGGGCATCCCAAACAAGACCGTAAATATAAAAAAGTCTTCTGAGAGTTTTGCCTGTATTGCGAACGATGTAAGAAGGCCAGTCGCGAAGCCTTGTCGGTTTAGGCTCCTTGAGCTTATCTCTTTCACTTCCCATACCGGGAGGGCCCATCATGGGTCCGAACATAAAAAGCACATCCTTTTTATTGTATATTTATAGGTACATTTTACATCTTTTCTCTAATTCCGTCAACATTTTACCCCATATTGTCATACAAATTTCACATTCATATGTAAATATAAATAATAAACAAAAACCACACCTCTTGCATCAAAAATCGGTCTGACATTCTTTATTATCTGACATTCTTTATTATATGTAAAAATTCAAAAAGAAAAGGAGTTATTACGTATGACACCTAAAGAGAGAGCTATTGCAGCTTTAACATTAAAACAGCCCGACGAGGTTCCGACCTTTGAGCTCGGTTTTCATATCGAAGATGAGATGTTCGGGAAATCCCCTGTAAATATTGCGGAATACAAGCGTGAAGAACTGGAAAAGCTTTCAGACCTCGAAGCTGAAAAGAAAATACGTGTATGGGCGGCACACCGCGCCGATATATACAGAAAACTCGAATATTCCCTTTGGCCGATGTTATATCTGCCGGACATGTGGAACGAAGACGGCAGTTTAAGCAAATATCAGAAAATGATGATATATGCACTCAAAGAAGAGGCCGACGGGGAATATATGCTGCAAAGCCACGGAGACGGTACGTTTGCACTTCCCGACGGCAATGCAATGTACGAATTTGCATACAGACTCGCAGACGATTTTGACGGAATTCTTGAAGAAGCGGAAACATTATGCAAAAAAGCGACAGAAAACAACAAGAGGCTTGTTGAAGCAGGAGTTGATGCATTTATTTTATGCTCGGATTACTGCTATAACATGGGTCCGTTCGTCTCCCCCGAAACCTTCTCAAAAATAATAACTCCGTATCTTGCAAGAATCATCGAGGATGGACGTAAGCAGGGCGCATACATGATCAAGCATACCGACGGAAACATTATGCCGATAATCGATCAGCTTGTTGAATGTAATCCTCACGCGATCCACTCTCTTGACCCGATGGCAGGAGTTGACATAAAGCTTGTAAAAGAAAAATGGGGCAAAAAAGTGGCTCTTTGCGGAAACGTAAACTGTGCACTCATGCAGACAGGCACAGAACAGGAGGTAATAGAAAGTGCGGAATACTGTCTCACGCACGGCAAGACAGGCGGCGGATACATTTTCTGCACATCAAACGTTCCCTTCAAGGGACTTCCTGCTGACCGTTATCAGTTAGTTCTCGATGTTTGGAAAAAGCACAGAAAATACTAATGCAGATATTATTGACAAACCTTAAAAAATATGTTAAAATCTAAAAAAGATCTTAATGAGCAAGGAGTTATAAATATTATGATGACACCCAAAGAAAGAGCCATTGCAGCTTTGACATTAAAGCAACCCGACGAGATCCCAACCTTTGAACTTGAATTCCAGCTTGAAGAAGAAATGTTCGGCAAATCTCCGATAAACTACAACGAATATAAACGCGCAGAGCTTGACAAGCTTTCAGAGCTCGAAGCAGAAAAGAAGATCAGAGTTTGGGCAAAGCACCATGCCGATATGTATAAAAAACTCGAATACGCTATCTGGCCGATGATATATATGCCCGATATGTGGAACGAAGACGGCACATTAAGCAAATATCAGAAGCTTGCGCTCAAAGCGCTCCATGAAGAAGCGGAAGGTAAATATATGTTCCACTGCCACGGTGACGGCACTTTTGCTCTTCCCGACGGAAACGGAATGTATGAATTTGCATACAGACTTGCAGACGATTTTGAAGGTGTTCTTGAAGATGCTGAAAGATACTGTGTCGGTGCTATCGAAAGAAACAAACAGATCATTGATGCAGGCGTTGAGTCACTCATCCTTTGTGCAGACTACTGTTACAACATGGGTCCGTTCGTATCCCCCGAAACATTCTCCAAGATAGTTACCCCCTATCTTGCAAGAATCATCGAAGACGGACGCAAACAGGGCGCGTACATGATCAAACACACCGACGGGGACATTATGCCCATTATAGATCAGCTTGTTGAATGTAATCCTCACGCGCTCCACTCTCTTGACCCGATGGCAAGAGTTGATATCAAGGAAGTTAAAGAAAAATGGGGCGACAAAGTTGCTCTTTGCGGCAACGTAAACTGTGCTCTCATGCAGACAGGTACTGAAGAAGAAGTTATCGAAAGCGCTGAATACTGTCTCACTCACGGTAAACCCGGCGGCGGATATATTTTCTGCACATCTAACGTTCCCTTCAAGGGTCTTCCTGCAGACCGTTACCAGCTCATTCTCGATGTTTGGAAAAAACACAGAAAATATTGATCAACAAAAAAACGGAACGCCGCGTTCAATTCGGCGTTCCGTATTAATTTAAAGTTTATCAGATCTCAATATTATCGCTTCTGAATTTCGGCATATGTCCGGTAAGAGTATAAACCGTTCGTTCAATGGCGTCCTTACTGTTTTTCCAGTCTTCTTTTGCAAAGCGGTAGTCAAACTTTCTCGTAAACCAGTCGATGTCTCCGTGAAGAGTCTCAAGATAGTCCATTTCTATCTTGTTTGCAACCTCAAAAAACGCAGCAAATTCTTTTTTTGAAAGATATTTTGCGCCGTATTCGAGAAGCTCTCTGTAATGAGGAAGGCAGAAAAATTTCTGTTTTGCAAAAAGCTCCTTGAAATTTTCATCATGTTTGTAAAGATAAAATAAGTTGGAGAAAACGCTGTCCATATTATCGCTTATACGGCGGCAAACATAACAGTCCTCTTCAAGATTTTTGAGTTTTTTTGCCTGAACATCGCCTTTTTTCTTATTTATCTCTTTATAGATCTCATTCAGATGACTTTCAAGAATAAGCGCTACGGGCAGTTTTTTCCCTACAAGCAGCATCTGACCGAAATGACGTTCGCAAAAGCCGTATTCGTTTGTCTTAACACGGACAGCGGGCTCCATCATTGATGCACCGGTTATGGCTTCGATCTCGTTGCGTTCCATCATATCGAAAAGGCCGCAGAGAGGACAGCCCTCTAACTTTGAAAAATGTTCGTTTATCGGAATCGTATAAATATGTTCTTTCATTGTTAAATCACCTTTCTTAACAAGGGTTAAGCATCAATAAATTCACGGTATCTCGGCATTATTCCGATGCCGTCGGGATAAAATGCCGAAAATTGAGGAACAGCATGCGACGGGAAGGAATTGCCCTCAATAAATACAGGGCCGTTCGGTGTTATCGCAACATCCCATGCAATATAGCGCATCTGCGGAACCTTTTTTGCAGACTCAAGACAGATTTTCTTTGCTTCATCAAAATAAGGAATTGTAAACCCTTTGAGCTTTACACCGCTTTCGGGATGCTTTTCATAAACATTACCCTGCTTGTCCGCACCGTTTGTTGAGAGAGCTCCGCTTTCAAGATCTATTCTGCATGCCATACCGCCGCAGTCAACGTTATCCATATCGGTGCCGTTCTGACCGATACGTATGCAGGCATAAACGATACCGTTTTTCTTCGGACCGTTG
>CAJGDF010000032.1 GCA_904502105.1 uncultured Clostridia bacterium | reverse complement strand
TATCTTTCCAACTTCGACAGACTTGAGGTTGACTCTTCTATCAAAACTACCGAACCCTTCGGCTGCATAAAAGAGATCACCAAAAACTATTCTATTGCAGAAGACGAGGATGAAGACGGTAAAACATACCTTACCTTTGCTTGTTCCTGCGGCTCCATGCTCGACAATGAAGAATGTACCGCATGGAGAATAATCTCCGAGGTTCTTATCGGTATGCCCGGTGCACCCCTTAAACAGGCGCTCATGGATGCAGGTATCGGTCAGGACATCTACGGCGGATTTGAAGATCATCTTCTCACCCCCGCATTTATCATTGTTGCAAAGAATGCAAAGAAAGAAGACAAGCAGAGATTTAAGGATATAATCTTTGAGACTCTCGAAAAGATCGTTAAAGAAGGTCTCAACGAAAAAGCTATCCTCGGCAACATCAACAACTCCGAATACCGCTGGAGAGAATCCGACTACGGCGGAACATCCAAGGGTATTTACTACATCATCGATATGCTCCAGACATGGCTTTACGATGACAGCAGAGTTTTTGATGCGTTCTACAAAAATGCTCGTTACGAAAAGATGCGTTCTTACATCGGAACAAGCTACTACACCGACCTTATCAAAAAGAGAATTCTCGAAACGAACCACGGTATTCTTCTTTCTGTTGAACCCGAAAAAGGACTTACCGAAAAGAAAAACGCAGAGCTTGCAAAGAAGCTTGCAGACTACAAAGCAACCCTTTCCAAAGAGCAGATCGATGAGATCGTTGCTTCAACAAAGAAACTTATTGAATATCAGACAGCCGAAGCAACCGAAGAAGAGCTTTCCTGCATCCCGTCCATTGAAAGAACAGATATCAAGCGCGAAGCAGAAAATTTCTCTAACGTTGAATGCAACATTGCAGGCTTCCCCGCTATCCGTCACGAATACGAAACAAACGGCATAACATACGTTAAGCTTATGTTCAACGTTGGCCCCGTACCGACAGAAAAGCTTCCTTACGTAAGCTTCCTTTCAAGCGTACTCAGCCAGATCGACACCGAAAAGTTTACAGCGTCCGATCTTACAAGCGAAATCAAGATCCACACCGGCGACGTATCATTCGGTCTGAGCAACTACAAGGTATTCGGCAAAAAAGACGAATCCAAGCTTATCTTTACCGTTAACATCAAGGCATTTGCCGATAAGATCCCCTATGCATTTGAGCTTGCAAGCGAGATCATGACCGCATCCAAGTTCTGCGACACAAAGCGTCTGCGTGAGATCCTCGGCGAAGATATTTCTTACAAGCAGAGACAGATCATCGGCAGCGGCAATGCCGTGGGTATCGCAAGAATCAAGTCATACTACACCGAAAGAGGCGTTATTGACGAATATCTCGGCGGTATCGAAAATTACAAGTTCAAGAAGAATATCTTTGATAATTTTGATGCAAACAAGGATGCTCTCACCGAAAACCTCTATGCTGCGGCAAGCTACATCTTCGACCCGAAGAATATGATGATCAGTATTGCGGCTGACGAAGCAGGCGTTAAAGCAACAGAGGGTGCAGTAAAAGCATTTGCAGACGAGCTCAACAAGCTCGAAAGAAAGAATCTCGGAGAAGCTGCGGCTATCGTTCCCGAAGCGAAGAACGAAGGCTTTATGACAACTTCCCTCATTCAGTTCCTCGTTAAAGGCGGTAACCTTTTCGATGCGGGCTATAAATACGACGGTGCGCTTGCGGTTGTAAGAACAGCGGCAAACTGCGATTATCTTTACAATATGATCCGTCTCAAGGGCGGTGCATACGGCTGCGGCTGCGGCTTTGCATCGGACTGCGGCGACGTGTTCTTCTACTCATACAGAGACCCGAAGCTTGCTGAAACAAACGATGTTTACATGAAGACTCCCGATTTCGTTTCCGCACTCAATCCCGACGAAAAAGAGCTTACAAAATACATCATCGGTACATTCAGCGGCATCGACACTCCCAAATCAATAAGCGGTAAGATCGGCTACTCTCTCTCCTCTTACATCACCGGCAGAACTTACGAAGACATTCAGACCGAACGTGAGCAGATCCTTGACGTAACAGTTGAAAAGATGCAGAGCACCGCAAAGATGATAAAAGACGTTCTCGATCAGGGTTATACCTGCTGCGTAGGTAACGCTCAGAAGATCAAGGACAATTCCGACCTCTTCAAGACTATTGAAAACATCGGCTAAAAGCAAAGATCAGTAAAATAAAAGCGGAGGTCATATAAAAAATGGCCTCCGCAATTAAAAATTATTATAAATGTTTTTTTATCTGAGTGAGAGCGCTTTTTTCGAGACGTGAGACCTGCGCCTGAGATATTCCGACCTCTGACGCGACCTCGACCTGTGTTTTACCGGCAAAAAAACGGAGAGAAAGAATGTGCTTTTCTCTTTCCGAAAGCTGATTGATCGCCTGACGGAGAGATATTTCCTCTATCCAGTTATTATCGTTATCTGTGTCATCCCTGACCTGATCCATGATATAAAGCGAATCGCTTTCATCGCTGTATACCGGATCGTAAAGCGAAACGGGCTCGATTATTGCCTCCATAGCCATAACGACCTCCTCTCTCGGAAGTCCGACCTGCGAAGATATCTCCTCAACGGTGGGCTCTCTGCCCAAAGAATTACTCAGACGTTCCTTTGCGGCAAGGGCTTTATATGCGGTATCGCGCATTGAACGGCTGACTCTCACCATATTGTTATCACGAAGATAACGGCGTATCTCCCCTATTATCATCGGTACGGCATAAGTTGAAAAACGGACGTCCTGCGATGTATCAAAATTATCTATTGATTTTATAAGGCCTATACATCCGACCTGAAAAAGATCGTCGAGATTTTCGCCTCTGTTTGAAAAACGTTGAATAACGCTTAAAACAAGCTTCAGATTTCCGTTTATAAACTCATCACGGGCAGATAGATCTCCTTGCTTTATACGTTTCAACAGAACACTTTTTTCAGCCTCGGAAAGCACCTTCAGCTCGGAAGTGTTAACCCCGCATATCTCGACCTTGTTATACATAAGCACCTCAAAAAATTGTTTGTGCTATAAGTATTACCCACCGAAAAATTTTTATTCTGTTTTTGGAAAGACATTATGAACGAACTTATTCTCGGAATTTCCGATCTTAAAAGAAACGAGTATGTTGAAGAAAAAATATCAAAGCTTCTAAACAGCTCCGAAGACAAAAAAATAACCGTGATAGTTCCCGAACAGTACACCTTTGAAACGGAGCGCCGTTTTCTCAGAATGTTCGGGGAAGAAAAAGTGCGCAGGATTTCGGTCGTTTCTTTTAAGAGACTTTCAAAGATAATCTTTGCAAAGACAGGGGCTCTGCGTTATACGTTTATCGGAGAAGGCGGCAGAAACGCGCTTTTGATGAAAGCGGTGTCAGCAGTGTCTCCGTTTTTGAAATATTACCCCGAAAAGAGCAGATCTCTGCCGTTTATTTCGCTTATAAGCGGTGCAATAACAGAAATGAAGATAAGCGGTATTTCTCCCGAGGAGCTTGAAAAGACCGCATCAATAGAAGGTAACGACAAGCTTCACGACATTTCACTGTTTGCATCTGCATACGAGGCACTTCTTTCGGACGGAACGTTTGACCCGGACGATTATCTTTCTGTTTTAGCCGAGGAAATACTCAAAACCGATATTTTCAACGGCGAAAATATAATCTGCGATAAATTTTCGGTATTTCTTGCATCGGAAACAGAAGTTATTCTTGCGCTTGCAAAAACGGGGGCAAATATTTCGATAACGCTTCCGGCATCATCGTTAAACGAGCCGAAATATTCTCTTTTTTCCGTTATTTCAAAAGGTGCCGCGGCATTAAAAGGCAAGGCGGCAAAGATCGGAATTGATTTTAACGTACATCTGCTTGATTCGGAGCAAAGCGGCAGACCGGACGATCTTTCGGCTATTGCAAAAAACCTTTATTTTGACGGAACATTTGACGGCACCCCGAAAAATATATCCGTCTATAAAGCAACAGATATAATAGACGAAGCGGACAGAGCGGCTGCAAAAATTGCGGAGCTTGTGAGAGATTTTGGATACAGGTACGATGATTTTACTGTCATAATGCGAGACTCGGACACATATTCATCCGTTCTTGAGCCTGCATTTGCAAAATACGGAATACCTCTTTTTTCACACAGAAGAGTTCCGTTGAGAATAAAGCCCCTCTCTGCGCTTATTGATGCATTATTTTCCATTGTTTGCGACGGATACAGAAGGGAAAACGTTCTCGACTTTTTAAAAACGGGGCTTACAGAACCCGAAACAGACGATGTTGCGGCATTTGAAAGCTATATAAGCAAATGGAGAATTTCATACAGCCGTTTTTTAACCCCGTTTACCCTGCCGACAGATCCCGCAAGCGATGAGCTTCTTGAAAAGATAAACAACGTCAGAAAATACGTTGTGGAAAAAGCAGAATTATTCAGAAAAAGCGCAGAGGGCGGAACTGTTAAAACAATAGCAGAGGCGTTATTCGGATTTTTTGTATCGGTATCGCTGCAGACGGCTCTTGAAAAGGTCGGAGATGCATATTTAAAATACGGCGAAGATGCGCTTCTTGCGGAACAAAAACAGATATACGACTTAATAATAGATGCTCTCGATGAGCTTGTCAGCGCGGCAGGCGACGATGAGGTATCTCTTGACGAATTCAGAGAGCTTTTGTTCTCGGTTGTTGAAGAAAACGACATAGGCATAATCCCCACCGCCATAAATGAGGTTACCGCAGGCGGCATAGAATCCGTTCCGTTGAACAGACCGAAGATAGCATTTGTTTTTGGGCTTTCGGACGGTAATTTTCCGAGAACAGACAGCGGATTTTCTCTTTTTGACGATAAAGACAGGATGCTTCTCGAAAAATACGATATGGAGCTTGGAAAAACAGACGAGGACAAGCTTCTCCAGGAGCAATTTCTTGTATACAAGGCAATAACAGCCCCGACCGAAAAGCTGTTTTTATCATACAGCAACACAAGCTCGGGACAAACTCGTCCATCATCTGCGATCACAGAAATATTCAGAATATTCCCGACCCTTGAATACGAAAGCCCGTTATCCGATGAAAACATGAATTCAATAATCGACCGAATACAAAACGGAGCTTCGGCATTTGACATATATGCAAGATTCGGTTCAAAAACTCTTGAGAACTTTCTCAAAGATACGGAATATAAACGTTTTTTGGAAAACGGAGAGTCAACCGGCATAGAAACAGCCACTGCAGAAAAGCTGTTCGGTAAGAATATGAAGCTTTCCGCCACACGTGTTGCGAAATACTACGAATGCGGTTTTTCGTATTTTTGCGAATACGGTCTCGGCCTGAAAAAGAAGCGCAAGCAGATACTCGGCGCCCTTGAAACGGGTAACTATATGCATTACGTTTTGCAAAATGCAATAAAGGACGGGCTCGGAGATGATGAAAGCATCAAAAAAACGACCGAAAGATTAGCGTCCGAATATATCGTTTCAACATTCGGCGACACAAAGCCTCCTGCGGGATTTATGGCATACTTCAAGCGTCTTGTGCAGAAAAGCGCAAGGCTTCTGATAATGTTCCGCGACGAGCTTGAACAATCAAAATTCGTGCCTGTTGATTTTGAGGTACAGATAAGCGATCATGGAAAAATAAAGCCTGTTGTTATACCTATCAACGGCGGCGGAAGCATACGGCTTGTGGGAACAGCAGACAGAGCCGACATCTTTGAAAAAGACGGCAGAAAATACCTGAGAATAGTTGACTATAAAAGCGGCAGTAAGACGTTTGATCTGCAATATGTATACCACGGGCTTGACGTTCAGATGCTGATGTATCTTTGTGCATTGAACGAAAACGGAGCCGCGGTATACGGACCGACAGCCCCCGCAGGATGTATGTACGTTGGAGCAAACCCGAAAATTGTTGCCATAAGCAAAGACGGCGGCTATGAAGAAGCCGAAAGCGAATTATGGAAAAAGCATCCGCGTTCGGGTATTTTTCTCGACAACAATGCGGTGTTGAACGCGATGGAAGACGGCCTTGGCGGAAAGTACATCCCCGTTAAAGGCAGTTCAAAAAACAAGCCGCTTGTGACAGAAGAAGAGTTCGGCAAGCTGTTTGTTCACATAAAAAAACTGCTTGCAAATATGGCTGAAACGCTTCTTAAAGGGGAAACGTTTAAAAATCCCATTAAAACGAAGAAAAAAGACAGCTGTGACTACTGCGTTTACAATCAGTTCTGTATGAACGACGGATGCGGACGCGGAATGGAACACATAGGATTTGACAATATTTTCGATAAGATCGAAAACGAAGACACAGAGATATGACTAATTGGACAAAAGAACAGCATCAGGCGATTTTCCAACGTGATGGCAGCCTTCTTGTAAGCGCGGCGGCAGGTTCGGGTAAAACAGCGGTGCTGACTAACAGAGTTGTTGAATATGCGGCGGCGGGAGGAAGTCTTGACAGGCTTCTTGTCGTCACCTTCACACGCCTTGCGGCAAGTGAGATGCGAGAAAGAATCGGCAAGCTCTTGCCCGGAGCGGAATTCAAAGATAAAGAAAGTCTGCGCCGTCAGAAGCTTTTGCTTTACAAGGCGAAGATATGCACGATAGACAGCTTTTTCTGCGAAATAGTAAGAGAAAACTTTAAAACACTCGGGATCTCACCCGATTTCCGTCTGCTCGACGAAGCCGAATATCTGTTTTTAAAAACAGAGGTTCTTACAGATCTTTTGGAAGAACGTTATTCCGATTTTGCTAACGGATTTGACGAGCTTTTGAGACTTTTCGGCGGCGAGGGCGAAAACGAAGCGTTGTCTGAGCAGATAAACCTGCTTTACACATTTCTGCAGGCATTACCTTTCCCCGAAGACTGGGCAGAAGGACAGAAGGCAGCTTATCAGACGCCTGAGCTCTGGCTATCGGATGCATGCGCTGAAATATTGCCGGATGTTAAAGAATACCTTGAAATATACGAAGATATAATAGACGACAGTCCGTTTTCCGAAAAAGGCATGGGTGTTGTTTATTCGGAAGCAGATCTGTTAAAAAACATGAAAGCGGCTCTTGAAAAAGGAGACTGGGATGGAGTTCACAGGCTTGTATCAGGATTTTCATTTGAAAGAAGCCCCAAATGCAAGCCATACACACGTGCAACCCTGAAATTTGAAACATTCAGGGCAGAGCTGAAGGAATATCTGCAAAAACCGATCTTTGCTATGTCGGCAGAAATTTTAAAGAACGACCTTGAGCAGGTAAAGGGCGGCGTATTTGCACTTATAGATATAACACTTGAATACATAGCAAGAGTTAACGCCGAAATGAAGCGAAAAAATGCATATTCATTTGATGCGATAGCACATTTTGCACTCGGGCTCACCGTTAAAAGGGACGAAAACGGGATCGCCGAGAAGACAGATTATGCAAAAGAGCTTTCGGAGATGTTTGACGAGATACTTATTGACGAATATCAGGACGTTAACGACTTACAGGAATGCTTTTTTTCATCAATATCAAAAAACAACTGCTTTGCCGTTGGCGACGTAAAACAGAGCATTTATATGTTCCGTCAGGCAAATCCCGATAATTTTATCGCAAAAGAGGGACTGTTCCCCGTAATATACTTAAATAAAAATTTCAGAAGCCGCAAAGGCGTTCTCGATTTTTGCAATTTCGTTTTTGAGAACCTCTTTTCCGCAAGGGCGGGCGGCATGGAATACGGTGAAAACGAGGCTCTTTACTATGGCGCCGATTATCCCGAAAGAAGCGGTGCGGATGTTGAAATACATTTGCTGAAGGGTGAAGAGGACGAAGAAAACGTTGAAACGCAGGCAAGATTTACCGCGAGAAAGATAAAGCAGCTGATAAGCGAAGGGCTGAAGGTTGGAAACCCTGCAAAAAATGCGGATTTTTCCGATTTTGCGGTAATAATGCGAACGATGACACATGCCGCGGTATACGAGCGTATATTTTTTGAAGAAGGTGTGCCGTGCTGCGGAACGGGAGGAGGAACATTTCTCGACTCTCCTGAGATATCGACTGTTTTTGCATTTATGAAGGCGATAGACAACCCCTACGACGATCTTTCGCTTTTTGCGGCAATGTTTTCACCGATCGGCGGTTTTTCTGCCGACGAGATCGCAAAAATAAAGCTTGAGGATAAAAATGCTCCGCTTTACACTTCGCTTGTCAGATCCTCGGAAGCAAACAGACACTCTGCGGAATTTCTTGAGATGTTAACAAAAATGCAGATCCTTTCAAGAAACTTTCCCGTCCACCGACTTTTGTGGCAGATATACGAAACGACCGGATATCCGTCCTACGTTTCATGCATGCCCCTCGGATATCTGAAAAAAGAGCGGCTGATGAGCTTTTATGCCTTTTGCCGTTCATTCGGAGAAAACAAGGGCGGTACACTTTACGAATTCATAAAATTCACGGAAAATGCATCCGAATCGGGAAATATCAAAGCCCCCGAAAGCGCGCCGTCGGGAAATTTCGTTAAAATAATGACGATACACGCTTCAAAGGGTCTGGAATTTCCGATCGTAATTCTTCCGCAGCTTAATCAGCAGTTTAACACGAAAGATCTGTCAAAGCCGCTTATTCTCGATATTTCGGCAGGCATCGCAACAAAAATGAGAGATCCTGCAATGGTGTACGAGCAGACAACATTCATGCACGAGCTTGTTTCACGAAAAAAGAGAAGAAAGCTGATGTCTGAAAATCTGAGACTGCTTTACGTTGCATTCACAAGAGCGAGAGAAAATCTGATAATAGTTTCATGCAGCAAAAAATACGAAGAAGCAAAGCTGATGAAAAAATCGGTATTCAGAGAAAACGGCAAGGTCTATCAGTCGCAGATAATAGATGCGCAGTCTCCCGAAGATCTTCTGCTTTACTGTTTGACATGTCACCCGAAATGCACACCGCTGATAACGGAGTTTTCGGATGTTGAAACAAAAGAGAGAGAAGAAATTTTTGTTGAAACAGAAGAAGAGATGCCCGACGGTATTTTTGTTAAAACAGAAGAAAAAGAGATGGATATACCGATAAGTGAGCAGGAGCTGAGAAGACGCTGTTCGGCCGTTTCGCAAAAGCAGCGTGTGCCTGCGAAGCTTAGCGTTACGGAGCTTGTTAAAAACAAGCTTGCGGACGAAAGAAGCGAGCAGCTTATAAAAGAGCCTTCCGAAGAAGAAACGGAAATGCGAAAGCCGAAATTTATGATTGAAAGCGGAGAGCTTACGGGAGCCGAAGCGGGAACGGCGATACATACCTTTGTGTCGGTTGCAAACCTTAACGAGCCGACGGAAAAAGAGGCGCTGCGTCTTGCCTATGAAAAGATTATAAGCGAAAAGCAGGCAGAGGTCATCATCAACAGCAAAAGAAAGATCGAAGCCTTCAAGAAAAGCGAGCTTTACAAAAAGATATCAGCATCCGAAAAGATACGAAAAGAGGAGTATTTCGTTGCACGAATACCGTCCTCTGAATTTATCGCAGATCCCGAAATAAAAGAAGACATACTGCTTCAGGGCGCTATCGACCTTTTGTGCGAGACAAAAGACGGACTTTTGCTTCTTGATTACAAGACCGACCGCGCCGATGAAGACGAACTGATACGCAGATACGAAAAGCAGCTTGAATACTACGTTTACGCGGCGGAAAAATGTTTTAACAAGCCCGTGAATGAGGTGTATATCTGGTCTTTTTATCTGTCAAAACCAATTAAACTGAACATTAATAAGGAGAAATAAAATGATAAAGCTTGAAAGAACATCTGTCATGAATTTTGACAATGCTATCCGCGGCGCAAGAAACCCCATGAACAGTTGGGCAAAAAGCGACAGCTATTATGATGAAAGCGGAAAATTCATTCTCGGACCTGCGGATCTTGATTTTGCCACACGTCTCGCAAACGCAGGAAGTACCCACAGAAAATATCTCCGTCAGATCTTTGTGAGCGTTGATATAACAGCACCCCTTTACTGGTGGAAGGAGTTTGACACATACAAGGTAGGTACCGTTGCAAACTCAACAAGCACGATGCATAAGATCCACTCCAAGCCCTTTTCCAGAGACGATTTTTCTCACGACCATATGACCCCCGAAACCCTCGGAATGCTCGACGGTGTTATAGATCACCTCGAAAAGCTCCGCCTTTTGTTCCTTGAAACTAAGGATAAGACTTACTGGTACGATATTATCCAGTTTCTTCCCTCAAGCTACAATCAGATGAGAACATGCACGTTAAACTATGAAAATCTCATCGGTATGTATGCATTAAGAAAGAATCACAAGCTTGAAGAATGGCGTGAGCTTGCAAAATGGATAGAAGAGCTTCCGTACGCAAATGAAATGATCATCGGAAAGATGCAGGAAGAATAAAAAAAGACAGGCACATCCCGGGTAAACCCGAGGTGTGCCTTCAGTGTTGACAAAATCCTGTTTTTATGTTAAAATCAAATATCCCCGTTAAAAGACTTTAAATAAACGTCATACGCTTCCTTTTCAAGATTTTTTGCGCTGTTTATCAGATTTTTTTCAAAGGAACAGAGGAGATAGTTTTTATCTTTAAGCATAAGATTTAAAAAAGAAAAAAGCTCGGCAACAGTATTGTTTAACATCCGCCTTTTTTCTGTACGTTCCTTTGAAATGATATAGTTAAGAAAGCCTGTTTTCGGATCGTCAAACACAAAACGGTCGTTTTTTCCGCAAGCAGACAGTTCCGCAGGATCGAAAAATGCTTTTTCGTAAAAAAGCGAAGAGTAGATGTTAAACAACGGGGCATAATCGCCCAATATTTCGCATATGCAAAATCGGGGGTCGGTCACGGTATGACCTCTTTTCAATAGAATTCATTATTCATATTATTTACGGAATACCGATTTTGACACATAAAAAAGAAAGGAAAGATCTATGTTTAAAAAATCTTTTCCTACAGTAAAAACCGAACGTCTTATTCTCAGAAAAGTAAAGCCGGAGGATATTGTTTTTTACAGCGCACTGTCCAAAGCGGAAACATCTCTTTACGAATTCTGGGAACCTCACAAAACACTGGCAGACACCCAACGATTTCTTGAGGACATTTTTGCACGATACTCACTCGGCCAAT
>CAJGDF010000031.1 GCA_904502105.1 uncultured Clostridia bacterium | reverse complement strand
TTTCTTTTGATTATAGTTTGACTAATTAGCGATATTATACGCAACTTTCAGCGCGAACGATGTTTTACCCATACCGGGACGTCCCGAAAGGATAACACGGTCACTGTTGTTAAAGCCGCCGATAAAATTATCGACTGCGGATATTTCAAGTTTTATCGCATCATATTTACCGGATGTATCTCCGCGCTGCTCAGACCAACGTTCAAGCTCGCTTTTTACAACTGATTCAAGCTTATAGAGATTGGTATTCTGTCTGCCGTTTGTTATATCGTAAAAGCTTCTTTCGGCAATATCGAGGACCTTCGGAACTTCTTCGCCGTTATAACAAAGCGTACTTACATCGTTGCAGACACCGAGGATTCTTCTGAGCGAAGCCTTGTCCGCAACAATATTGATATAATAATTTATATCGTTGATCATTGAAGACGATTCAGCCAACGATAAAAGATACTGTTTATCGGTCTCGTCCTCAAAATATCCTTTTTCTCTGAGTTTTTCCAAAAGCAGGATACCTTCGATGGGGATCGTCATGTTGAACATCTCCGTCATCGTTTCAAATATCTCACTGTGCTTCTGAAAATAAAAGCTGTCGGCTCTGAGGCTTTCCGCCGCAACAGATACCTTTTCGGGATCGAGAAGTATCGCACCGAGGACAGCTTGTTCAGCCTCTATACTGTAAGGCTGTTTACGTTCGTTTTCGTTGAATTCCATTTTATTCTTCCGGAACGATGTTAACGGTCACTTTCGCTGCGATTTCGGGATAAAGTTTAACTTCAGCGGTATATGCGCCGTATGTTTTGATATTAGCTACGCTGATCTTCTTTTTATCAATGGAAAGACCGCTTTCTTTTTCAAGAGCTTCTGCGATTTCTTTTGATGTTATAGCACCGAAAAGCTTAGCCTGACTGCCTTTTGCCTTGATAGTGATAGATTTATCCTCAAGTGCTTTTTTATCTTCAAGAGCTTTTGCTTTTTCGGCTTTACGCTTTGCTTCTTCAGCCTTATTATGAATTTCTACAGAGTTTTTATTAACTGCGGTAGCTTCAACTGCGAGTTTTTTCGGGAAAAGGAAATTACGGGCATAGCCGTCGTTTACTTTAACAGTCTGATTTTTTTTGCCGAGAGATTTTACATCTTCAAGTAAAATAACTTCCATATTTATAAACCATAGCTTTCGTTATCGGAAAGCTTCCTTTCTTTACATTACATAAACTTACGTGGGATTTAACCGTGTTATAAAAATTTATTTTATATCTATTCTGCCCTGTTCTTCAAGATAAGCATCGATCGCATTTGTAAGCTTGATATACGCTTCTTTTGCGCTTACTTCCTTGATCTGTGTACCAGCCATACTCTGATGACCGCCGCCACCGAGTTTTTCCATAATAAGCTGTACATTTATATTACCGAATGAACGGGAAGAAATGTTTGAAAAATCTTTTGTTTCAAAAATAGTGAATGCTGCCTGAACACCTTCAATATTGAGCATTTCATCCGCAGCCTGAGACGTTGCGATCTTTATATTGCCCGAAGACGGCGAATCAAATACGGATATTGCGAATATAGATCTGTATATCTGAGTATTTTTAACGATCTCAGCGCGATCGCGGTATGTTTCCATATCAGTCTGGAACATAAGCTTTACGTTTATGGTGTTTGCATCCATCGTTTTAAGGAATGCAGCCGCTTCAAAAGTGCATGTGCCTGTTCTTACCGCGAAATTTTTCGTATCAAGATAAATACCTGCAAGCAGAGCTTCCGCCTCAACAGGTGAGGGGTTAACATCGCCGAGATATTCCATTATTTCGGTTACCATTTCGCATGTTGAAGACGCATAAGGCTCATGGAAGAAGAACGACGTGTCCTGAATAAAATCCGCAGCCTTTCTGTGATGGTCAATAACCGCAATTTTACCCGCATATTTAAGAAGCTCGGGCATCTCTGTGTAATTACCTCGATGGGTGTCAACAACAACAAGAAGCGTCTTGAGGTCAACATTCATCATAGCCTGTTCTTTTGAGATAAACAGCTTTTTATGACGTTCGGACATCGAAATACGGTCATAAAGTGTTTCGGCAAGATTTGTATTGGTGTCGAGCACGATATACGTCTCTTTATGCTTTGCATTTGCAATACATGCAACACCTATACACGCACCGAGACTGTCCATATCCGCATATTTATGGCCCATTACGATAACTTTATCGACATCTTTTATGAGTTCGGAAAAAGATGCGGCAAGTACGCGGGAACGGATCTTTGTTCGGGTATCGCTGACTCTTGCATAACCGCCAAAAAATTCAAATCCACTCGGTTTTGAAATAACAGCCTGGTCACCGCCTCGGCTCAGCGCCATATCGAGAGCTTTGCGTGCGGCATCCTCACTTTCGGACAAAGTACCTCTGTCAATACCGATACCGATAGATAATGTCGGCGGAATAGAGCTGATTATCGGAAGATCACGGACGATATCGAGAATATCGAAACGGTCGGAACAAAACTGCTGTAAAAAACGGTTTTCAAAAATGAAGAAATATCTGTTTTTCTCAACTTTTTTTATAATACCGTCAGTCTTTGCCGCCCACTGCATAACCGCATCGTCAATAGTTGCAACTGCAACAGAGCTCTCGCCCTCACGGATATTTCGGAAAAGCTCGTCATAGTTGTCGATCATAAGGTATGCGGCAACAGGCTTCAAAAGCTGCTGTTCGCGCTTGAGCACGGCATAGTCTGTTCTGTCAAAGAAATAAAGAATATTCATTGCTCTTCCGTCTGTTTCGTCTCTGTCAACAAAAACAGAAAGAGTTTTTTCACCGAGAGATATCCCCATACGGTCGGAACCGGGAAGGGCTCTGTCGAGAGTTTTGATATTGTTAAGGGTGGAAACATACTCCTCACCCGCAAGGTCAACGAATTTCTCGCTATACCAGAGTATATCGCCTTTATCATTACAGATAACAACTGCAAGAGGAAATTTTCCGAGTCTTTTAACAGTGTTGAGATTCATGACCGAAACGGTATTTCTCAATGTTTTTTTAACATTACGCTGAGTAAGCTGAGCATAGATCTCAAACCCGATAATATAAAGCACGGAAACAAGTATCATGACATAACTGAGTGTTCCCGGATAATAAATGCGGAACAAAACAGAAAATGCCGCAAGGATAATATAGCTTATTCTTGAAGAGAGGGAAGTTATAATATATTTTCCGTTCATACAAAGTCTCCTTTCTTTACACTCCTGAGTTATTGAATCTTTCTCTTATATCGAGATATGCATCAAACAGACCTACAAGAGAAAGAAGATAAGAAAAGCCGAAAGGCATCAGTCCGACCAATAAAAGAAAACCGACTATAATATATCTTACCGGATCGGAAACATTTTTAAGTTCAAGCAAATAGCTTATAAGAGAAATTCCGGCATATGAAAGAACGACAGACATTACGCCCGAAAAGTTCAAAGCAGTTGTTGAAAGGGCCGACCCCATAGCCATAACGGAGGCAATCGTTGCAAGAAAATAAACAAATGCACCGGTTCTTGATACTTTGAATTCGCTGAAGCGGCCCATAAAAGCAACATCCTGATCAAATACCTTGAAAATCGCTTTTAACAGCCAGAAGGAAACCGTTGCAGAACCTATTATCCAAATGCCGATAACCGTTGGGATATAAGAAAAAGCGAGAGATGCAAGATATTCGTAAGAATATATATAATTATATTCGCTTGAAATATTCTGATCACTTTCCATAATTGAAAAAATGGCTTTTTCGATTTCGGGAACGATCATTTCCTTTATATTTTCGGCGGCTGCGGAGAATGAAACATCCGGATATGTTGAAAAAACAGCATATACCGCAAAAACGATCAGGAAAAACACAGAGCCGTAAATAAGAGCACCTGCGCCTGTTGAATTAAGTTTTTTTCGCATCATACAGCCTGACCCGACAGCTAAACCGACAGGGAAGAACAGTGCAAGAATAAGCAGTCCGGGCGTGGGGTCTTTTGTTACAATAAGAGTTATAATATAAAAAACCGCAACTACCGCCTGTGAGCATAAGCGGGAGGCTTTAGTGTATGAAAGAGCGGAAACAAAAGAGAAGACCGTTGTTGAGATGAGTGCAAAGGGAACAGTCAAAGCCGGCAGAAAAACAGCTGATGCAGCAATCACGACCGCAAGGATTGTAAAGATAGTTGAGAAAAAGCACCTTTGCACAGTTAGCACCTCCGAAAAGATTATTTATGGTAAAGTTTTTTTGTCTGATATTTGGGAGCGCAGGTGAGTCTTATACCGAGCTTACGGTAAACGTCCTCATCGACCTGAGTAAGAATAACAGTTGAATGAGCCTCGCATCCGCGAAGAGAATTGAGCATATCAGCCGCACGGGAAGCATCATTATCGGTTGCGGCACAGATCGAAAGAGCCAAGAGTACCTCATCGGAATGAAGTCTGGGATTGCTGTTGCCGAGAACCTCTGTTTTAAGCTTCTGAATAGGCTCAATAACGGACGGAGAGATAAGATGCTTCTCTTTATCCATACCGCAAAGAGCTTTAACAGCATTGAGAAGAGCAGCCGCGGAAGGTCCGAGGAGAGAAGATGTTTTACCTGTAACGATACGTCCGTCGGGAAGCTCAATAGCAACTGCGGGACCGTCGGTATTTTCAGCACGTTCATCGGCTGCGGCAATAACCTTACGGTCAGCACTGCTGATACCCGCTTTCTGCATAAGGATCTCTATTTTATTTACAGTGGCATCGCTTGTTCTTCCGTTAATACGGTCACAAAGAGTTGCATAGTATCTTCGAATGATCTCCTGATTTGCGGCATTTCTTACGGTCTCGTCATCTGTTATACAGTAGCCGACCATGTTAACGCCCATATCTGTGGGAGATTTGTAGGGGCTTTCGCCATGAATTTTTTCAAACATCGCATTGAGAACAGGGAATATCTCAACGTCTCTGTTATAATTTACAGTCGTAACACCATATGCTTCAAGATGATACGGGTCGATCATATTAACGTCGTTAAGATCTGCGGTTGCAGCTTCATATGCAAGATTAACGGGATGTTTAAGCGGAATATTCCATATAGGGAAAGTTTCAAATTTTGCATAGCCCGCATTGATACCGCGGAGATGATCGTGGTAGATCTGAGAAAGACAGGTTGCCATTTTACCGCTTCCGGGGCCGGGGGCGGTAATAACAACAAGGGGACGTTTTGTTTCAATATATTCGTTTTTACCGTAGCCTTCCTCGCTGACGATACGTTTTACGTTGAAAGGATAATCGGGAATAATGTAATGCTTGTAAACCTTAAGACCGAGCTCTTCAAGTCTTGCCTTAAAGCTTTCAGCGGCAGGCTGACCCGAGAACTGTGTTATAACGATACTGCCGACAAAAAGCCCTGCTTCTCTGAAAGCATCGATAAGACGGAGAACGTCTGTTTCGTATGTTATACCGTAGTCTTTTCTTACTTTGTTATTTTCAATATCGCCTGCACTGATAGTTATAACGACTTCAACATCATCAGCTATTTTTTTGAGCATCTGAAGTTTACTGTCGGGTGCGAACCCCGGAAGAACACGGGCTGCGTGATAGTCGTCGAAAAGTTTGCCGCCAAACTCAAGATAAAGTTTGCCGCCGAACTCCCCTATTCTTTTCATAATCTGTTCAGACTGCGTTTTTATATATTTTGCATTATCAAAACCCATTGACATGACGGTTATTGCCCCCTAAAAATTGCTATATATATAATTTTGCCATTCTACATTATTATATAACATTTAACAAAAAATGTAAATGGATAAACTTTAACAAATTTATGTAACCGCAAAAAAAGATCGGTTGTATTGGCATTACGACCGATCTTTTCTCTGTTAAATATTATAATGCTTTGCAAGACCGCCTTCACTTGTTTCCTTATAATGGGAAGCAAGGTCAAGACCTGTTTCGTACATTGTTCTTACAACAAGGTCAAAGGATATCTTTCTTGTATCCGTAAGGAAGTTTGCAAGGCTGACCGCATTGATGGCACGCATTGCCGCAACTGCGTTTCTTTCTATGCACGGAATCTGAACGAGCCCGAATATCGGGTCACATGTTAATCCGAGATGATGCTCCATTGCTATTTCGGCAGAATATTCTATCTGTGCAAGACCCATTTCAAAGAGTTCTGCAAGGGCCGCAGCAGCCATAGAGCAAGCGCTTCCTATCTCCGCCTGACATCCGCATTCAGCGCCTGAAATAGATGCATTTGTTTTTATGAGGTTACCTATAATTCCCGCTGTTGCAAGCGCTTTTACTATCGCATCATCGGAAAGACCAAATTTTTCCTGTTCATAAAGCAGAACCGCAGGCAAAACACCCGACGCACCGCATGTCGGAGCTGTAACAACCGTTGAAGCATACGCATTCTGTTCACTTACCGCAAATGCATATGAACATACGATACGGTTTTCTCTCGTTGCGGGACTCTCATCCATATGTTTCTGATTGTAAAGGTATTTAGCCTTACGCTGAAGATTCAGACGGCCCGGAATGATACCGTCAGCCGCAAGTCCCGCATAAATAGTATGCTTCATTGTCTGCCAGATTTCCGACAGATATTCAAAAATAGCTTCATCTTCCATTTCTTTGACATATTCCCAGATACGAATACGTTTGGATGAGCAGTATTCGGAGATCTCGTTAAACGTTGAATGCGGATAAACTACGGGAAGCTCAACAGCACTCTCTCCGTCAAACAGAATAGTTCCGCCGCCGACACTCATAATACGCTCGACCGCGATTTTATTTCCGTTTTTATAAACCTCTGCATCCATAGTGTTCGGATGGGGAAGATCTGTTTTTTCAACATCAAAAACGATCTCAGTTTCAATGGGAGAAAGCGTTTGTTCGATAACGACATCTGTTCTGTGACCCTTGCCCGTCAAAGCAAGAGAGCCGTACAAAAAGACCTTGAACTTATCGGCATCCGGATAAAGCTCCTTGAGACGCTTACATGCTCTTTCGGGGCCAATTGTGTGAGACGACGACGGACCTCTGCCTATTTTAAAAAGCTCACGCAAGGAATGCATTCCTTTTGCATTGCTCAGCTTTGGAGCATTGGGTTCAAAAAAACGTGAAATACCGTTTGACATACGATCATATCCTTACTTTTTAACTTTATATTTTTTATATTTATCAACATCAATAACAGTCATTTTCATTTCTTCCGGGTATGGAATGATATATCTGCTCTTACGTTCTCGCATAGTTGGTGTTTTCGCAACACACACCCCGTATATCTTTTCTACCCCTGCGCTCTTCAGAGTTTCGGCTACGGAAGAAAGAGTTGCACCCGTAGTTGCAATATCATCGATCAAAACAACTGTTTTGCCCGCTAATTTTTCAAATTTACCTTTATTCAAAATAAATGCTTTATGAGCATTTTTTCGCCTTTCGGCAACACTTCTGCATTTTGTCTGCGATTTTACGGATTTTCTTTTCCTTATCGCATCACAAACATATTGTTTTTTAAGTTTTTTAGCCACCCTTTTTGCTAAGAATTCAGCCTGAACATATTCTCTGTCGGTATCTTTAACATTTCCCGGAACAGGAACGATAACAAAATCAATATCAAGGTATTTCTCTTTACAGATCATTTCACATATACGGTCAGCGAAAAATCTGCCGGCAGATCCGTCGTTACGGAATTTAAATCGGTGAAGTCCGTGTCTCGGAGGGCCTGAAAAGAGATAAACCGCTTTCAGAAATTCAAGCTCGGGAATATAAAACAGCTTATCGGAAATATCGATAAAGCCATCCTCGCAGTTCTCACAAAAATCTTTTTCCTCAAAAACAGGAAGAAGACCGCCGCATCCGGGGCATCTTTTTGTGAAAAACATATCGCATATAACAGAAAAAAACTTTTTCATTTTAAATTCATCATCATATATTTCAGACCGCAATAGCGTTTATCTGAAAATTTATTTTCAACCATTCGTTTCAGACGGTCGTAAGAACCGACAATAACAAGCAGTCTTTTCGCTCTTGTAACAGCCGTATAGAGCAGATTTCTTGTAAAAAGAGCATCATAACCCTCAAGTATCGGCAAAATAACCGCATCCCATTCACTGCCCTGGCTTTTATGAACAGTTATTGCATACGCAAGATCGAGATCCTCAAGTTCTTCGGTCATATACGTAACTTTTTTATCGTCATAACGTACAACAACCATTTCACCGTCCGCACTTATCTGTTCTATTCGTCCGATATCCCCGTTAAAAACGCCCTGATCTATAGAACCGAGATCGCTTTCATAAGAGATCTCGTAATTGTTTCGCGTCTGCATGACCTTGTCACCCTCACGGAAAACGGTATCACGGAATGTCATCTCGTTTCTTGTCATTCTCGAAGGGTTTGCGATCTCTTTTATCATTGAATTCAGGCTCACAGTACCGCTTAAAGTTTTTTTTGTAGGACAGATTATCTGAATATCTGTCATCGGATCGTAACCGTATGCTTTGGGGAGCCTTGAAGTGTAAAGCTCCGCAACCTTCATTGAAAGCTCCTCGGGAGAAGAAACGGGAAGAAAGAAAAAGTCGTGCTTTGTATCTCTGCATTCGGGCATCTGTCCGTTAATTATATCATGTGCATTTGTTACAATAAGGCTTTCACGTGACTGACGGAAGATCTCGTTAAGTTCAACGACCTCAACAATTCCGGATGCAATTATATCCTTAAAAACACATCCGGGACCGACAGGAGGAAGCTGATTTGCATCTCCAACAAGGATTATACGTGTATTTATTGACGTTGCATGAAGAAGAGCCGAAAAAAGGAAAAGATCGACCATTGAGCTTTCATCGATAATTATAACGTCATACTGCAGCGGATTTTCTCTGTTTTTTCCAAAAAGCTGATTTTCACCGGAGCCTCCGTATTCAAGAAGGCGGTGTATCGTCTTTGCTTCCTTGCCGGTAAGCTCGGTCATTCGTTTTGCGGCACGTCCTGTAGGTGCGGCAAGTGCAAAGGTAAGGCCTTTTTGTTCAAGATTATAAATAATGCCGTTAAGCGTAGTGGTTTTACCTGTACCGGGACCGCCCGTAAGGACCATTATCTGATGGCACAGGCTGTTTTTAACGGCAGCCTTCTGATTTTGAGCAAATTCTATTTCAAGAGCATCTTCGGCTTTCTTTATATCTTTTTCAAAATCTCCGGGATACTCTTTTTCTATTTTCGATGCAAGAACGATATGTTCACTTATAAATGTTTCGGCAGTGTATGCACTGTAAAGGTACACGCCGTTTGTGTTTCCGATCCTGGGTACGTAAAAAAGAACTTTTTCTTCAATAAGAGTATCGATCATAATATCGATATCATCGGTATTTGTTTCGAGAAGCCCTTGCGTTATGGCAATAAGCTTTTCACGCGGCTGAAATGTATGTCCGTTGCTGTAAAGATTATGGTTCAGAACGTAAATTATACCTGCTCTTATACGGTATGGGCTGTTAACATCATACTGCATCTTTCTTGCGATTCTGTCTGCCCGTTCAAAACCAAAACCGTTTATTTCACAAAGTCTGTACGGGTTAAGACGTACAAGATCATACGCCTTTGCGCCCCACTGCTTATAAATTTTAAATGCCATAGTAGGCGTTATACCAAAGCCCGCAAGTCCCATAAGGATAGATTTAACACCCGTCAAAGATTTCATCTGTTCGGATATCTTCATAGCTCGGTCAAGATTTATACCCTTTACCTGAGCGACCTTTTCAGGCTCATTTTCAAGAATGTCAAGCGTATCGGGACCGAACATATTTATGAGATTCTTTGCCGTAACCGCGCGTATACCCTTTACGATACCCGATGAAAGATAACGGAATATCGAGGTTTCATCCGCAGGGAGCTTACTTGAAAAGGTTTCAACAACGAACTGCCTGCCGTATGTTGCATGGTTTGTATATTCACCCTCTACTTCTATCTGTTCACCCTCGCCGACAAGTGGCATAGTTCCGACAACGGTCTGCGGGCCGTCTTTGGTTTCGATCTCAAGAACGGTGTAGCCGGTTTCGGAATTTTTAAATATAATGCTGTCAACAATGCCGACAAGTAACATATATTATCCTCTCAAATGAATGTTTGCAAACTTTAATAATATTTTATCACAGAAACGGAAATAAATCAAGCCCCAAGTTCAAATATTGTGTATAAAAACCCGACAGAAAAAATCTGTCGGGTAGATATTTATAAATTTGATTTTTAATACAGATCAGTTGGCATAATGCCTCTGCTTAAAAGTTATAGTACGGATATTTTCTATATTCAGCAGGCACATCCCACTCGTCGTCCGCAGGAATCGTTTTGAGCTTTTTCGACGGCTTATCGGGATACAGTACCGTATTCAGATATTCGATAAAATCCTTTTCATCGAAAACCGCTCCGTACTGTTCTCCGCAAAGCTTCAGAAACTTACCGCTTTTTTCGCCGTGCCACACGTAGTTAAATGCAAATTCGTTGGCAACCGTGGCGAGATTATCCGCAACGTCGGCAGGCACTAAATAGAGCGACAGATCTCCGTCGGCACTCAATACGATCTCTTTCATTTCGCGGAGGTCATCGGTCTGTTCATAGAACACAATGTTGTTGTGGTATATCTCAATTGTACATTCACCCGTTGTTTTACCTTTTGAGAAATATCCCGCATAGAGCGCACGGTCTTGTCCGTAGTATTCGTCCATTATTGAGAAGCCTGCGTTATGAAATTCGGCAATAAAATCTTTGAGATACATTTTCTTGAAGGTCTTGCTCTCGTACGTTCCGAGATTGCCGTTATGGCCCTCGTGTACCGTAGCAAAACAGTAATCCCAATTAACATCAAGAAATTCAAGGTATCCGTCAACCTGATCCCAATTCGGCGCGGTTCTCACCATACCCGATTGCGTTCTCATTATAAGATTGTCGCCGTTTATCTCAAATTCGATCACATTCATATCGTGAAGGCTGTACGGGATTTCGGGGTTATAAAATCTTGTTATCTTCATATTTTTACCGCCTTTCTGCTGTAAAAATCATTACTGTTGTTAATCCAAAACCCAGGGTAAAGTTGCATAGAATTCAAGATCAAAATGCGGCTCGGGAAAATTCGGCGCACCGTAGGGATA
>CAJGDF010000030.1 GCA_904502105.1 uncultured Clostridia bacterium | reverse complement strand
GAAGCCGGGATACGGAAGTGTTTTAACATTAACTTTATTGATCGGGGTGTTTTCGTCGCGGGAAACAATAACGTAATCGTCAAATTCCTCAACAGTGGCACCCGAAGCTTCGATCTTTGCGGAGATCGATTCGAGATGCTTGGGAATTACGTTTCTTATGGTAACACGGCCGCCTGCGGCTGCTGCGGCTGCCATAAAGGTTCCGGCTTCAATCTGGTCGGGAATTATTTCATAACGTCCGCCATGAAGCTCGGAAACGCCTTTGATCTTGATAACGTCTGTACCTGCGCCCTTGATCTGCGCGCCCATAGCATTGAGGAAGTTTGCAATATCAACGATATGAGGCTCTTTACCCGCATTTTCAATAACGGTAAGACCGTCAGCGAGGACAGCGGCAAGCATAATATTAACGGTTGCGCCGACAGACGGGAAATCGAGGTTCATAGCAGTGCCTTCAAGCTTTTCGGCATCGGCAATAACGATACCGTGCTCGATAGAAACAGTGGCGCCCAAAGCCTCGAAGCCCTTTATGTGGTAGTCGATAGGACGTTCAACAAATGAACAGCCGCCCGGAAGACCGACACGGGCATGACGGAATCTGCCGAGAAGAGCACCGATGAGATAATAAGACGCACGGAGTCTTCTTACAGCATCGTAATCCGCAACGTAAGAGACGACATTAGTGCAGTCTACACGGAGAGTTTTCTCATCGATATAGGAGATGTCTGCACCCATATTCTCCATGATCTCGTAAAGCTCTCTTACATCGTTTATGTTGGGAACATTTTCAATTATACAAACGCCTTTTACAAGCACTGTAGCGGGAATGATACCGACAACAGCGTTTTTGCCTCCGCTCAGGGAGACTTCACCGTATAGCGGCTTACCTCCGCTGATAACGTATTTTTTCAAAATTGATAGCACCTCTTGATTTGTTTGTGTGTTGGTGTGTTTATGTTATGAAATATGCGGAAGAGCATCGAAATACTCTTTTTTCTCTATGTTGTAAAGTGCGAAATGGACATGATTACCTGTACTGTTACCGGTACTTCCGACGTAAGCAATGACCTGTCCCTGATAAACTTTAGTACCTTTGCCTATTGATTTGACAAGGCTGCTGCAATGGCCGTAATAAGAGCGTATGCCGTTGCCGTGGTCGATTGCGATATAGTTACCGAGGCCGTTTTTCTGATAGCCGTATTCAACGATAGTTCCGGCATCTGCGGCAAGGATCTTTGTTCCGTAAGGAGCGGCGATATCGGTGCCTCTGTGGAAGTTTTTGGCGCCGCGGAGAGTTCTTTCACCGAAGCCCGAAGAAACATATCCCGCACCGTTTGCGAGAGGCCATATAAATTTACCTGAAGGAGCGATGGTTTTTGTTCCGACAAGGATCTGTCTTGCCACGGCATCCTTAACTTTTTTCTGAGAGACCTCGGCTCTGTATGTTTCAACGCCGTTTACCTCTCTGATCTCGGCTGTAACCTCATATATGCCGTTTGCACCCTTTTGCTTTGTCTGAGTGGTGCCTTCGTAAAGAGAATCGGTATATATGTATTTTGTTTCGTAGGGAATGACCTCGGAATAAGTTACCTGATAAGAAGTCTGAACCTTTAATTCAACGTAAGGCTGACCGACAGTGAGAGTGTCACCTGATGAGATATCGGAAATATTACGATTGTTGAGAAGAGAAAGAACGGGGACACTTATACCGTATTTTTCGGCAATGCTTTCGGCAGTGTCGTTCTTTGTTACCTTATGAGTTGACGGAGCCTTGGAAGTCTGGAAAAGCTCGAGAAGCTCGGAATATGAGCGCTCGTAATTTTTCGGATACGTATCTCTGACGATCTCGATACTGTTGACGATACTGTACTGCTCGCCCTTTTCGCCAGAAAGATACCATGATGCGATATCTTCAAGAAGACGGGTAAATTCGGCATCGTTTTTTGATGTACCGATGATCTGACCGTCAATAAAAAGACCGTAAGACTGACCGATATATTCCTGATAGCTGTTATAAAGCGTTTCGGCAATAACGGAGCTGTCGGTAAACTGTTCTTTGTCGATAATGACAAAGCTCAGTGTCGGTATAGATTCCATCATATATTCGCTTTCGCCCGATGCATAGATCCTGTCTTCAACAGATGCACGGATATCGTCAAACGACTGCTGATCGCTTACATATGCGATATGCTCGTTTCCGATACGGACATCGAGAGCGATAGAATATGTGTTTGCTGCCCAAATTGAGAAAGCAAGCAGAGCCGCACCTGCGGTCGGGATTATTATGGGCATAACGGTCTTTAAAATACCGAGAAAAATTAAGCATAAAACTTTTACGGAATGACGCAGAAGGAAGCTTGTTCTGTAAAAGAAGCTCGTATGCTGAAGATGAGAAAGCTTGGGCTTGACGGAGAACGATGAATTTTCCGGCAATGCTTTTTCTGCAAGATACTCGACAAACGGATAAATATTCTTTAAAAATTTATCTATTTTGAGTTTTCTGATAGTTTTTACCGCAATTTTTTCAAAGGCTGAACGTTTTTTACGTTTTTGAGAATATTTGCGAATGTTTGCATAATCCGATCTTGTGTTGTTTTGCCATGAAGGTCTTCCCCCGATCGGACTGTAAATACTTCGGGGCATTTGTACCTCTCGTTTCTTTAAATATTATTGATCGAATACGGGGACATATTCGGTCTTTTTACGTTTGTTGTTTGTTTTTTTGGGATGTTTTTTTCTGTATGCGCGATGGATAAAGCAGCAGCAGATATAGATAATTGCCGCAATCAAGATATTTATAAGCAAGGAAAAAATAAACATATCGGGAAGGAACATCGTGTCGAACGACTCGTGAAAATACTGCGGAGCAAAAAAGCGGGGGAAATAGTCGTTATTCAGAATAAGATCGGTTGTCTGCTCCGTAAAAGCAAAAGGAAGGCCGAAGTGCATATTGTAAACATCCTCATAAGACTCAAGCCAGATAGGACAAAACGCACCCAATGCGGTTATTGCGCCGCCGATAAGAATGACAGCCAAAACGGAAATTATGATAAATACAACTTTTCTCTTCATTTTACACGTTTTTCGCTTTCGCAAAAGTTCCTTTCAAATGTTAAATCAAAAAAATTATTCTTCGCCGCCCGCTTTAAGCTTATCAGCCTGATCGGTGGTGATGAGAGTATCGAACAGCTCGTCAAGGTCACCGTCCATGATCTGAAGGATCTTATAAAGAGTGAGGCCTATTCTGTGGTCGGTAACACGGCCCTGCGGGAAGTTATATGTTCTGATACGTTCGCTTCGGTCGCCCGTACCTACCTGGAGACGGCGGTCGGATGCGATCTTTGCGTTCTGTTCGGCAAGCATATTTTCGTAGATTCTCGAACGGAGGATCTTCATAGCTTTTTCTTTGTTTTTATGCTGGCTTCGTTCGTCCTGACAGTCAACGATAGTGTTGGTGGGAACGTGAATGATTCGGATAGCACTTTCGGTCTTGTTTACGTGCTGACCGCCTGCGCCGCCCGAACGGTGAGTTTCGATAATAAGGTCTGCGGGATTGATGTCAACCTCGACCTCTTCAGCTTCGGGAAGAACGGCAACGGTAACGGTGGATGTGTGGATTCTGCCCTGAGACTCTGTTTCGGGAACACGCTGAACACGGTGAACGCCGCTTTCGAATTTCAGACGGCTGTATGCACCCTCACCCTCGATGGAGAAGCTGATTTCTTTAATACCGCCGAGCTCGGTTTCGTTAAGAGAAAGAACCTCTACCTTGTAACCTTTTTTCTCTGCGTACATAGAATACATTCTGTAAAGAGAGTTTGCAAACAGGGCGGATTCTTCGCCGCCCGCACCGCCTCTGATCTCGACGATAACGTTTTTGTCATCGTTGGGGTCACGGGGAAGAAGAAGGATCTTTATCTCTTCTTCGAGGACCTCAAGGCGTTCTTTACCTGTTTTGAATTCTTCTTCAACTATTTCACGGAAGTCGGGCTCAAGATTTTCGTCCATAAGCTCTCTGGCTTCTTCAACGTTGGCTTTCACAGTAAGAAATTCCTGATACTTTTCAACGATCGGAGAAAGATTCTTGTGCTCCTTCATATACTTTTTATACTGATCCTGATCGGTGATTACCTCGGGATCCATAAGTTTTTCATTTACGGCGTCAAGGCGCTCGCTAATACTTTTAAGTTTATCTAACATATCTATAATACCCCATAATATCCTACTGTATATTATAACAGATTTACCGCGTTTTGTAAAGCGCATTTTGTGAATTAATCTATACATTTAAATGGAAATTCACACCAATTCCATTCAAATATTGACAAACAGCGGACTTTGTGCTATAATAACGGCAAATCGAATGATTCTTCGGGGCAGGGCGAAATTCCCTGACCGGTGGTTACAGCCCACGAACCTGCAAGCAGGCCGAAACGGTGAAATTCCGTTGCCGACGGTACAGTCCGGATGGCAGAAGTGATCTGCGCACGTAAAAGGTGCGTATTTTTGCGCAAAAAAAGTTCCCGAATCATTCGGGAACTTTATTTTTTTGAAAGGATTTTCATCATGAAGATCGCAACAGAATACCTTTTACTTGCAATTGCCGCATTTATTATCGCGGCAGCAACGGTCGCGGCAGTGCTGATCGTTAAAAAGAAAAAAGGAAGCTTTGACAAGAAGCTCTCAACAAAGCAGCTGACCACATTAGGCGTTATGTCTGCGCTGAGCATCGTTTTAATGGTACTTATCAGAATTCCGTTTCCGACAGCACCGTTTCTCGAATATGACCCGGCAGACGTTCCGATCCTTATTTCAACATTCCTTTTCGGCCCGTTATGGGGTCTTGTAATGACAGCCGCAGTAAGCGTGCTTCAGGGTATAACGGTAAGCACCGGCAGCGGCATAATCGGCATAATCATGCATATTGCGGCAACGGGCGGCTTTGTTATAACGGCAGGCCTTATCTACAAGCGAGGCAAAAGCATAAAAAGAGCGATAATTGCGCTTGTTTTGGGAACGATCGTTCAGACAGTTCTCATGGCGGGAATGAACCTTGTTTTCACCCCGATCTTTATGAAAACACCGCTTGAGACCGTTCTTGCAATGATGATACCGACGATCATTCCGTTCAATCTCATCAAAGCGGGTGTAAATGCGGCGGTAACGTTCTTTGTTTATAAATTCGTTTCGAGAGCCGTTTCAAAGATATTCGATTAATCCTTTAATATCGGGACAAATTTTTCATCTGCGGAGGAAAGCTCCTGACAAAATCCGTCAAATCCGAGATCTTCATACTCACTCAAAACAGTGCGGTATTCTTTAGCCGTTATTTTACGGTTGATCTCGGGGTAATTTTCGGCATTGACATCGCCTGTCGGGATATACTGTCCCATAAGGCTTACCCAAACGCCATCGGGCAGATTTTCCTTGATAAAACGCAATGTTTTAACAGACTGCAAAGGCATTGACGGCAGAACGAGATGACGGACGATGACACCTTTTTTCATCATTCCGTCTTCGATAACGGCATCACCGACCTGACGGTACATTTCGTTTATCGCGGCGACCGCATTTTCGGTATAGTCCGGCACACCCGAATATTTCAGTGCCTTTTCATCGGAACGGTATTTGAAATCGGGCAGATAAATATCTATAAGCCCCTCCATTTCGCGAAGAGTTTCGACGCGCTCATAGCCGCCGGAATTCCACACGACCGGAATTTTCGGTTTTGCGAGAAGGAGGGCATTTTTTATATTGGGAGCAAAATGTACGGGATTTACAAGGTTGATATTTTCAGCCCCATCCTCCTGTAAAGAGAGAAAGATCTCCGCAAGCTCCTCATCGGAGACTTCCCTGCCGACGTTTTCTCTGCTTATCTCATGGTTCTGACAGAAGACGCAGCGGAGTGTACAACCTGCAAAAAAGACTGTTCCGGAGCCGTTTTTGCCGCTTATAACGGGTTCTTCCCAGAAATGCTTTGCGGCACGGGTAACGCTTGCGGAAGAGCCGCCTTTGCAGAAGCCCTTTGAGATAGTTCTGTTAACACCGCATTTTCGCGGACAAAGTTCACATTTTTCGTATGTCATAATATCGTTCAATAATACAGCGTCACCGAAAAACGATGACGCTGTTTTTGTTAATTCAAAATTTGATCAGGTAGCTCTCTGAGGACGTTTTTCGATCTTCATGGAGTTGTTTTTGATGAAGTCGATAAGTTCGTCAACCTGCATGAAAGCGAGGCCTGTAACGGTGTCAGCAGCGCCGTAGTACATAGCTATGCGGCCTGTTGCAGCGTCAGCAAGAGTTGCGCAGGGGAATACAACGTTCGGAACGTCGCCAACGCACTCGTAGATTTCCTGGGGAGAGATGATGTAGGGATCGGTTCTGTAAAGAACTTTCCAGGGCTGTTCAAGGTCGAGAAGAGCAGCGCCTGCATGGTAAACAAAGCCGTTGCAGCTCTGAAGAACGCCGTGATAGATAAGGAGCCAGCCTTCGGTGGTCTCAATGGGAGCGGGACCGGGGCCGATCTTTCTGGACTGCCAGGAGCCTGCGGGTTCCATAATGTGACGGTGTTTACCCCAATAAGTGAGGTCTTTACTGCGGCTTACGAAGATATCGCCGAAAGCGGTGTGACCTGTGTCACTGGGACGGGAGAGCATATAATACTCGCCGTTGATCTTTCTCGGGAAGAGAACGCCGTTACGGTTATAGGGAAGGAACGCATTTTCGAGCTGATAGAATTTTTCGAAGTCAAAGGTGTAAGCAAGGCCGATTGTGGGACCGTGGTAACCGTTACACCAGATAACGTAATATCTGTCTTCGATCCATACAACACGGGGGTCGTATGCGTAAACGAATTCGCCTACATCGGGATCGTCACAGATCATTTTGATGGGTTCGGGATTGATGTCCCAGTTGATACCGTCTTTGGAGAAGCCTGCATGGATACGCATGTAACGGCCGGTGTTATCGCAACGGAAAACGCCTGCAAAGCCATCCTTGAAAGGAACAACTGCGGAGTTGAAGATACTGTTGGAATTGGGGAGAAGATCTCTGGGAATTACGGGATTCTGAGAATAACGCCAGCAAACTTTATTATAACCGGCGGGCTTGTCTTCCCAAGGGATGTTAGGAAGATTGGGACCTATAATGGTAGGCATGATGATACTCCTTTATATGAATTTTTTCTGTAAAAAGTTTTTACGTGACAAAACGGTTCCCCCGTTTTTCGTTATACCTATATTATACAACAAAAGACAGGGGATTGTCAATAGATTTTAATTAATTATTTACCATTATACTCCTCATAAGAGCCCCAAACGGCTTCCGCACCGCGAATGGCGGGCATAACGTATTCTTCAAAGAGGTTTTCCGCCGAAACTTCCTTGCTTTCGATATAGCTGGTGACGGTGCCGGAATGAGTGATATAATTGATATACTGATCGACCATGCCGCAGTAGCCGAAGTTAAAATGCATTGCAAGGTTCATATCAAAGTAAACTTCGGTATCTCTCGGATCAAAGAAATAGTAGCGAGACATATGTTCTTTTATCGCCTCAAAGGAATCGAGCCCCGTAAGCGGTTCATAAACAGCATCGAGAACGACAGCCGTTGATTCGGGATCTCTTCCCATAACGGGAATAGTTATGCAGTAACCTGTGCCGGAGAAATTGGAGAACGTATGACCGGGTTCGGCATCGGGACCGTACGGCCAGGGGAGAACAGTAAAGTTTTCGACGTTTTTGGAGATAATGCCGTCGGAACCGTAAATGAAACTACCACCGGTAAGACACATCGTTGCCTCTCCGTTGACAAGCATTTCGCTCGCAGGACCGTATCCTGCATCTTTGATGGTATATGAAAGGTCGCCTGTCCAGATCTCCCTTGCTTTTTCCATTGCTTTCATAGCGGCGGGAGAGCCGAATCCGTATTTATAAGAACCGTCTGCGGTTTTTTCGATAAGACTTGCACCGTTTGTGCGAATGAACATCTGCTGAAAAGTGTTGATATACGCAGAAAGACCGTATGTTTTGACCTCGCCGCCTTCCATAACGGTCCAGGCTTCAAGGCATTCTTCGAACTGAGCCCATGTCCACGCTTTGTTTTCAACATAATCACGGGGATCGGTAAGACCTAACTGTGATACGATATTTACATTTACAGCAAGAGGATAGCCGAAGACCAACATTGTAAGTTCAGGCCAAGCAATAGGCAGAAGACCGTAAAGATCGTCCTCCCAGCACATACCAAGGAGCTGGTTTTTATTTCCCCATTTTTCAGCATCGTTTACATCGATTATACCGTCAAGAGATGACATACCTACAAGAAGCCCTGCACGTGCGGCGTCTATTGAATGGTTCGTTTCGCCGCAAAGGATATCGCACATAAAGGTGCCTGCAAAAGATGTTGAAATAAGCTCTGCAAATCCCGGACTGCCGTAAACAATCTCGATATTGCAGTTCATATTTTTTTCGACCTCATCGATTCGGGTGCGAGCAAGATCGGCAAATTCGGTATTGTCCTCAAAGCCGAGAACCTTTGAAGAATCGTAACACAGATTATAAATAACTTCTCTGCCTTCGAGATCGACCGTTTCGCCTGTTCCACCCGAATAATCAAGATCGAATACTTCAGGCTCAGAAGAACCGCAGGCAGAAGAAAAAACAGATATAAGCATTGCAATAATTAAAAGCTTGGCAATCTTTTTCATAAAGACATCTCCTTTTTGTCAGTATAACATAAACCGCATAAAATGTCAATAAAATTTGTCAATTTATCAAAAAAAATATAAACAGAAAAGGAATGAGCCCCAAACAGAGCTCATTCCTAAAAAATCAGATATTATATTTTACTTGATTTTTCGGATCAATCGCCGTAAGAGCCCCAAACGGCTTCGATACCTCTTACAACAGGCATTACATATTCCTCAAAAAGCTCTTCGGCAGAGTCTTCCATGCTTTCAATATATGCGCTGGGAGATAATTTTGACTCAAGACACTGATTATACATAGAGCTTAAATGACATATAACAAAATTGTACTCCTGAGCGTTAAGCATATTATAAAAATTATCACAGTCACGCGTATCAAAGAAATAATAACGGGACATATGTTCTTTAATAATATCAAACGTCTCATATCCCGGCAGCGGTTCGTAGATCGCATCAAGGACCATAGCCGTAGCCTCGGGATCTTTACCGAGAATAGGAAGAGTTATACTGTAATGATAACCGTGAGAAACAGAAGTATAGTGATCCGGTTCGGCATCAGGACCTACCGGCCAGGACAGAACCGCAAAATTTTCTATTTGTCTGGAAAAGCTGTTTTCGGAAACGCCGAAAATATTTCCGGCATCAGCAACGACCATAGTTGCCTCTCTGGCCATAAATTTATCAATGCTTGTGCCGGCATCAACGCCTTTAAAAACGGCATACGATATATCGCCATTCCAGATCTTCTGAGCTTCGGCAATTACAGTGACAGCATCCTGAGAAGTTAAACCGTAAGAATAGGTGCCGTCTGCATTTTTGTAAACATTACAATTGCCGTTTGTTCGGATAAAAGGCTCTAAAAACCAGTTGCCATGGGCAGAAAGACCGTATATTTTAACTTCTCCGCTTTCTATGTAAGTATAATCTTCAATACATTCTTCAAATTTTTCCCATGTCCAGGTCTTGTTTTCAACATACTCACGTGGATCGGGCTGAGCAAGCTGAGCCACAATATTTTCATTGACAACAAGAGGATATCCGAAAGATGATTCTGTCAACATAGGCCATGAAGCGGGCAAAAGGCCGTAAACATCTGTTTCATGACACATCGCCTGAAGCTGCCCCTGATTTCCCCATTTATGAGAATCATGAACATCAATTATTCCGTTCAAAGAAGTTATACCCACAAGAATACCGGCACGCGCGGCATTCAAGCCTGCGTTTGTGTCACCGCAAAGGATATCGCAGAGGTATGTTCCGGCATAAGTTGAAGCTACGAGAGTTCCGAAGGATCCGGTTCCGTGAACGAGTTCAACAGTACAGTTATAATCCTTTTCAACATTTGAAACACGTTCACGCGCAAGGTCCGAGAATTCGGATGTTATATCCAAGCCGAGATAAGTAGTATCTGCATAAGCTAGTTCATATCGGACATTCATTCCCCCGAGATCTGCAATTCCGTCAGATACAGAAGAAAATGTCATATCAAAAACCTCTTTTGAACTCGAAGAGCAGGAAGATATCACAAAAGACAAGGACATTAAAAAAATAAAAATCTTCAACATACGTTTCATGACGGAACCCCCACATTTTACCTATTTACAATATCATTATAGCACATCGGGAAGTAATTGTCAACAAAAGAATGGCACTTTTCCAAAGAAAAGTGCCATAGGATAAATATAAACTTAATCTCCGTAAGAGCCCCAAACGGCTTCGATACCGCGAACGGAGGGCATGATATCGTTAACGAAGATATCGTCAACAACATCTGCTGTACTTTCGAGATGCTGAGTAATGGTTCTGCTGGTCTGTTCCATAAAGCCGATATACTGAGTACGCATATTATAATGGAAATAGTTATATTCCTGATTGAGGTACATCTTGAGGAAGTTATCACAGTCACGGGAATCGAAGAAGAAGTTGTGTTCAAGATAATTCTTAATATCGTCCTCTGTTTCAAAGCCGGGAAGCGGTTCATAGATAGCATTGATGATCATAGCGGAAGCTTCGGTATTGGAAGAAAGAGAGGAGAACGCAATGCAGTAGTTGGTGTTTTCCATGATGCCGTAAACATGATCGGGAGAAGAGTTGGGTCCGTAGGGCCAGGGAAGGATACCGAAGTTGTCAACGTTAAGAGAGATACGGGCATCCTGACCGTAAAGATAGCCTGTGGGGGCAACGCACATAACAACGTCGCCGTTTACGAAATCGTCAACAGTCTGTTCAACGCTGTCGTTCATAGCGCTCTTGATGGTGTGGGGAAGATCGGTATGCCAGATAGCTCTTGCTTCTTCCATAGCGGCGATGGCGGTGGGAGTTGTAAAGCCGTAGGAATAAGTGCCGTCAGCTTCTTTGTAAACGAGAGAGTCACCGTTTGAACGGATAAACATTTCGGTATAATAAGGCCAGTGTGCGGAAAGGCCGTAATATCTTGTTTCGGAGCCTTCGGTATATGTGTAATTAGCGAGGCATTCTCTGAATTTAGCCCATGTCCATTCGCCGTTTTCAACAAATTCACGGGGATCGGGCTGTGCGAGAATAGCAACGATATCCTCGTTAACAGCAAGAGGATAACCGAAAGAAGAATGGTTAAGCTCGGGCCAACCCATGGGAATGAGGCCGTAGAGGTCGTTTTCATAATAAATAACCTCAAGAATGGATCTGCTGCCCCATTTGGTTTCATCCTTATAGTCGATAAATTCTTCAAGGTCGGAGAGGCCTACAAGCATACCTGCTCTTGCGGCATCTGCCCACATATCGGAAATACCGGAGATAACG